>NZ_JBFTXJ020000018.1 GCF_041379945.2 Aneurinibacillus sp. REN35
AAAGGCGCCTCTTTTTCGTTTTTTATTTACTTTTTTTGGCTAATCAACACTCGTGTAAAAAAATAAAAGTTCGTCATCTGATCCCCTTCATTTCCACTTGATTTTTATGTATATCAAACGCTTTGTGCGAATTATTTTATTATAAAAGGCGAGCGCCGACAATACATCGGACGCTCGCCTTTTTCAGTTATCTCTGCTCGTCTTCGAGCGGATGGGCTTTGCCTTCCCACGGATTTACAAAGAATGCATCTACATCTTCACGTCTCACATCTTCGATAGTTGCCGGATTCCAGCTTGGGTTCCGATCCTTATCCACCAGGACTGAACGCACCCCTTCATAGAAATCATGACTATGCATGAAATGCATGCTCATATTCATCTCCATATGGAAGCATTCTGCAATCGACATGCTCTTGCCGCGCCGCAGTTGTTCCAAGGCTACAGCAAGCGAAATCGGCGACTTGCCGCGCAGCGTCTGTGCCGTCTCTTTCGCCCATTCATCTCCCGCCTGTGCTGCTTGCTCAAGGGAAGCAAGAATCTCTGCTACCGAGTCAAAGGCGAAGTGCTGATCAACTTTTTCCTGCACCTCTGCAAGCGGTGCAGGAGGCATATTGTCTACGGCATATTTCGTAATGAGTTCACGCAGTTTGACCCCAGCCTCTTCACGCTCCACCCTGCTCCAATCGAGCGTTTGCACTTCTTCTTTTACCGCATTCCACTGTGCGGATTCGATATAATAATCAGCGGCACCGAGATATACAGCGTCCGCTCCCGTAAACAAATGAGCCGTCAACGCAAGATAAAGCCCCATTTCACCTGGCATTTGGTTCAAGAAATAGCTTCCGCCCACATCTGGAAAGAACCCGATATTCATCTCCGGCATGGACAATTTTGAGCGCTCAGTCACCACGCGATCGCTCGCAAAAATGGACACGCCAACCCCACCACCCATGACGATACCGTTCATATAGGCAAGAATCGGCTTCGGATAGTGATGCAGCGCCAAATTCATTTTGTACTCAATGGAAAAAAAGTTCAGGGCATGCTCTTCTACATCCTCGTCGCGTTTATCATAAAACGAGCGCATATCCCCGCCCGCACACAACCCTTTTTCTCCTGCTCCTTCGATCAATATAAGCGTAACGGCAGAATCTTGCTCCCATTCGGCAAGCTTCTTACCGATCTCATCAACCATAGACAGCGATAGCGCATTGAGCGCCTTTGGACGGTTCAACAGGATATGTCCCACCCCGTTTACGACTTGAAAAACTACTTCATTGTTCGTTTGCACTGTGTTCTCCACTCGATATCCTCCTATTCTTCTTCACTATTCTGTATTTTTTCGACAAATATCGAGAAAATCCTTTTTCGAAAACACATCTACTCCGCTTCTTCTTTATAAAAGCGCTCCCCTGTATCCGGCTGATAATAAACACGCAGTCTCTTGCCCGTAGTCGGGTCGAAGGAGACTTCCTCTGTCCGAACAAAGCCCTGTGGTACGTCCTGCTTTGACTTATTTTTAAAACGCTTATCCCAGATCAGCCAGGACAGCAGCACAATAACAAGCACCAATGCGAACTGAAGTCCAACATATCCGGCAATCAGATTTCCCCAACTCATATCTCGATCGGCTCTGCTACGACAGCTGTACCGTATGCTACAATTTCACTCATGTTCGCACCGATTTCACCCGAATCAAAGCGCATCATCACAACGGCATTCGCTCCCATAGTCTGAGCGTTCTGCACCATGCGATCGAGCGCTTGCTTGCGCGCATCTTCTAACATCTCCGTATACTGATTGATTTCTCCGCCAACCAGCCCTTTCAATGCAGCAGTAATATCCTTGCCAAGTCCTCTTGCCCGAACGGTCAAACCAAAAGCAGGGCCTTTGATTTCTACAATGCGATGGTTGGCAATGTTCTCTGTCGTTACAATAATCATGATGAAACCACTCCTTTAATATTATCGTTATTGATATTGATAATATTTGATTCTACTGGAACTGTCAATGTGCATCGTCCCTCTTTCACACAAAAAAACCGGCAAACAGCATGTCCTGTTTACCGGTTGCATATTACCAGCTCGCTTTTTTCACGCCGGGCAGCTGACCTTGATAGGCCAGATCCCGGATGCAAATACGGCATAATTTGAATTTACGATACACGGAGTGCGGACGGCCACAGCGTTCACAGCGTGTATATCCCTGCACTTTAAATTTTGGCTTCCGTTGTTGTTTGACAACCATTGATTTTTTTGCCATAACGTCCTCCTTTAGTAATCTACTGCTTTATCGTCATACACATATCTGTGTGAATAAACATACGTTCTTTCTATCATAGCATGCTGCTTGAGCGGATGCAAAGCCAATGATTAGCTGTTCTCGGCCTCGATTTCCTCAACTAACAAGCTCAGTTCGGTCCATCTCTCCACCTTGGCTTCCAATTCAGCATCCACCTGTTCTTTTTCCTTCGTCAAGTCTGCAATTTTCCCGTAATCGCTACCTGCCTGCGCCATCTCACGCGCAAGCGCTTCGCTTCGCTCCTCTAATGCTGCAATGTCTTGCTCAATGCTCTCAAACTCGGTCTTTTCCTTATAGGAAAGTTTGCGCGGCCTGTCTTTTTTCTCCCGCACCACGGTCTCTGTCTTTTCCTTCGACGCTGCCTTTCTGCTCTCTGCTAGTTTACGCAGTTCGATATATTCACTGTAATTGCCCATATATTCGGTAATCACACCATCGCCCTCAAAGGCAAACAATCGCTCCGCTGTCCGATCAAGAAAATACCGATCATGCGATACGATAATGACAACACCAGGGAAATTCTCCAAATAGTCTTCGAGAATGGAAAGCGTCTGAATATCGAGGTCGTTCGTCGGCTCGTCAAGCAGCAGGACATTCGGCTCACCCATCAAGACACGAAGCAAATACAAGCGGCGCTTCTCCCCGCCTGAGAGCCGCCCTAGCAGCGTCCCATGCATATCCGGCGCAAAAAGAAACCGCTCTAGCATCTGTCCGGCAGACACGGTTTTTCCATCCGCCAAATGAATCACATGTCCGGCTTCCTTAATATAGTCAATGACACGCTGATTTTCATCCATATTCACATTTTCCTGACCGTAGTAACCTATACGTACGGTCGAACCAAGAATCGCCTCACCGGCGGTTGGAGCAAACTTTCCGGTAATGATGTTGAGCAGGGTTGATTTACCGCTCCCGTTCGGTCCAACGATCCCCACCCGGTCTCCCGGTACCGCGATGTAACTAAAATCTCGAATCATAGTCCGCTCGCCGAAGGCCATCGAGATATGATCAAGCTCAATGATTTTTTTGCCAAGTCGCTGGGATTTCAATTCAATCTCAAGCGCCTGCTGCTTCTCCTGCGGTTTATTCTCCTGCAAGGCATGAACACGATCGATCCTTGCCTTTTGCTTTGTCGTTCGTGCTTTGGCGCCTCGACGCAGCCACGCAAGTTCTCTGCGTAAGATATTCTGCCGCGTTGCTTCCGACGCTTGTTCCCGCTCTTCACGCTCCGCCTTCTTCTCAAGGAAATAGCTGTAGTTTCCGTCATAGGAATACAGGTATCCACGATCAAGTTCAATGATGCGGTTTACGACACGGTCAAGGAAATACCGGTCATGCGTAATCAGCAGCAGGGCGCCTTTAAAGCGGGATAAGTATCCTTCAAGCCATTCCACCGTCTCATTATCGATATGGTTGGTCGGCTCGTCTAGAATCAGCAGATCCGCCGGATTGATCAGCGCCCGCGCCATCGCGACCCGTTTGCGCTGCCCGCCCGAGAGCAGCCTAACCTCTGTCGAGAAGTCATAAATACCGAGCCGCGTTAGAATCGACTTCGCATTTGCCTCAACATCCCATGCGCCGGTACGATCCATCTGTTCATTCAAATCCGCAAGCTTTTGCTGAAGCTTTTCGTTCTCTGGCTCACGGCTGATCCGCTCTACCGTATGCTCATATTCCTTTATCAGTTGAATCAGCGGTGAATCTCCGGCAAAGATTTGATCCAGCACGGTTCCTTCTTCTTCAAATTGGGGATTCTGCGATAGAAATTCTACGCGCATCCGATTCCCTGACGTAACGGTGCCGCCATCCGGAGGTACAATGCCAGCCAGCACCTTCAGCAGCGTCGACTTGCCTGTTCCGTTCACACCGATGATTCCGATTCGTTCTCCATCCTGGATGCCAAGCGAGATGTTCTCAAATAACGTCTTCATTCCGTACGATTTTGAAAGGTTCTCTGCAGTTAAAATGTTCATATTTAAAACATCCCTTTTTCTATATTCATCAATAAATTCCTCTCTCATTATAAACGAAACTTACCAGAAACGCAGAATACATTCCGATAAAAATGAAACTTTCTGGCTATGGATCATATAGTACAATGAAAAAGAGGAGGCGATGTGATGTATAACGATAATGTTCGCGTGCTTGATGCAAAGACCAGCACAGATGGAAGCCTCAAGTTAGAAGTATTGGAGTTTGAGAACTTGGGTGGCTTTCATCATGTGTCTATGGCGTCTAATCTGTATTACGCACGACGTAACGGCGTCAAGCTGCACCAGATTAAAGCTACACTGAATGAAGGAAGCTTTACCGTGGAACAGGGTGCTCTGCAGTATTTGCGGGGACGAATCGCACTTGAGAACAGCGTAGGCGGCATGACCGGTATGGCACAGCGCTTCCTAAGCAGCGCATTGACCAAGGAAGCCGCATTCCGTCCGACCTACACCGGCACCGGAGAGATTTATCTTGAACCATCCTTTGGCCATTATGCTATTATTCCCGTAGCTAACCAACGTGTCGTATTGGACAAGGGCATCTACTTTGCAGGCGATGCTTCACTCAAGGTTTCAAGCGTAGCACAGAAGAATGCTTCTTCCGCTCTGTTCGGCGGTGAAGGATTGTTTCAGACGGAAGTCGCGGGAGCCGGTCTGCTTGTCATCCATTGTCCGGTACCGCTTAATGAAATTCATGTCGTGGAGCTGCAGAATGATCGCCTGCAAGTCGACGGTACATTCGCATTCGCACGAATTGGAGACATCTCCTTCTCGGTAGAGCGCTCTGCGAAATCAATCGTGGGAAGCGTGACAAGCGGGGATGGCCTTCTGCAAACTTTTGAAGGCACCGGACAAGTATGGCTGGCTCCTACGCTGCCTATATATGAGAGCTTTCTCTCACCCTATCCGGGAAAAGCATAAGCGATACATGATAAAAAAACAGGCTGGAGCTATTCATGCTCCAGCCTGTTTAGCATGAGAGAAGGGAGTCCGTCTCTATTTCTCGTTTTATTTTTCATAACACATATTGTTTACATACCTTAATTATGGTTGTATACAAGGTCTTGTTAGCGGCTTGCCCTTGTACGTTGCCAAACAGTGCCTTGCTCTCTTTTCGCTTTTTTTTGTTCATTTGCCAGCTTCTCTGCTTTCGTCTGATCAATTTCACGCGACAAGCCAAGCACAATCCCTACGCTTAAAAGTGTTACCAAAAGAGAGGAGCCACCGTAGCTAACGAGCGGAAGCGGAACGCCCGTTAGAGGGATAAGTCCTACGACACCACCGATATTAATAAAGGACTGAATGTATATCATGCTTGCAATCCCGATGGCAATCAGCTTTGAGAAGATATTTTGAATACGGATAGCTACAGCAAGCAAGCGCCAGATAAACAGCAGATACACAAGCAAAAATACTACAAGTCCTAAAAACCCCAGCTCCTCACCAATAATGGCAACAATAAAATCCGTATGCGCTTCGGGTAAATATAGATATTTTTCAATGCTTTTTCCAAATCCAGCCCCTACCATTCCCCCGTGAGCCAAGGCGCTGAAAGAGTGGATAAGCTGATAACCAAAGCCAAGCCCGCCTGCTCCATCTTCCCACGGATTCAAGAATATAAACAGGCGATGCTGGCGATACGGAGATAGAAGGACATAAATCGCCGTAAAAACAATCAGCGGCACACTCAAAATTGCCAAATGCTTAAAACGAGCTCCACCCGCATAAATAACACAGGCAGCGGTAAGTCCCAAAATAAATCCTGACCCATAATCCGGCTGTGCGGCAATCAGTAAAAAAAACACGGTAACGACAGAGATTGCCGGAAGAAAGCCTTTTTTAAGCTCGGAAAAACGGGCTTCCTTCTTCGTAATGATTGCTGCAAGATAAATGATCAGCGAAATCTTCGCCAGTTCTGCGGGCTGCACCAGCGTCACCCCAAAATTAAGCCAGCTTCTGGCCCCATTCCGCCATATTCCAACACCCGGAATAAGAACAATGAGCAGCAGGATAAATGATACAGCCAAAATATGAAGGAAATACCTCCTGTAAAATTGGCGCGGAATGTTCATCGCAACAAGCAGCAGGATAATGCCGAATACAGAGCGAATAGCCTGTCCTCTCCCAAAATATGCGTAATCTTTATACCGGTCCAGCGCATAAATCGAGCTCGCGCTGTACACCATCGCCACACCGAAGCCTACCAGCAAAAATGTAACGATCAGAAGGATAAAGTCCGGTCTCCCCCTTTTTTTCATGTGTCTCTCCCACCTTTATCCCTTATATTTTCTATGTGCATGCAATGTACAAACATTATATGGTAACAACTGGATCAATCGCAATACAAAAAGCCGATTGCTCACTGGTTCCCCCAGCAACAATCGGCTTTTTTGAATGAGATGGCGTTATTCCGGTAGCGCAGTATATACCCGTTCCTCTTCTACATCTCCATCGTTTGAATAGATGAATAAGCGGCTAGGTTTATTTTTCTCCGCTGCCCGCTCGCCTTCGTATACGGCAGCCGCTTTATGCGGAAAATCACGCACCTTTTCCTTGTTCTCTTCCGTTTGCTTCATCAGCTGCCAGCCCGGCGTCTCTTCGTCTTCTTTTTCCACAACATATACCACTTCGTTCATTCCTACATTCGGTCTATTGCGAATGAGATCTAGGATCAGCTTTCCATCGGTGAAACCGCCGTTTGGATAGCTCATGGGCAGCGCGGAAAAGAATACAACATAAAAAGAAAAGTAAATAAACTGATAATAATAGATGCTCTCCTCAAGCACGCCGGATGTGACGAGACTATTTACAAGCAAGGCAGATACGCTGTTGAAGATAATCCCACCCGCATAGATCAAGCCATTCGTAAACCGGTTGTTGAACCGCAACCGTTCATAATAACATTCGCCGTTCATAAAATAGTATTTTTTCACTTCAAAAATTCCTATTTTGCAGAGAGGGGCTCCTATTCCTACAGCGAGTCTAATCTTCTTTGCGCCGACCAGCTTAGCGAAAAAAATGTGTCCTGCCTCATGAAGCAACGTGACGATCGGAAGGATCAAGAAGAAGGAAATGATAAATTTAATGACATCCGTTAATCCAAACATCAGTTCTCCCACCTTTCATCATATTCCTATACTCTACACTGAATTCCTCAACTTTTCTTCGCTGAAACGTCAAAATAAAAAATGGGAACATTTACGTGCTGTATCGCTTCTCTGATTATAAGCGGGGACGCCTTGCGCTTTGTGGGCAAAAAAAGAGCATGAAAGGCGCTGTATGCCTCTTCATGCTCCTGGTTCTATGCTGATCAACCTCCGCTTACAGGCGGAATGAATGCAACCTCATCTCCGTCGCGCAGTGCTGCTTCTTCAAAAGCGAACTCCTGGTTAACAGCTATCATCGCGGATGGAATGCGCGGGCTAAGCGTCGGATACTGCTCACTCAGCCACTCCTTCACCGCTCCTGTCGATAGACCTTCTGTCCAGGCAAGTGTCAATGTGTCTTCACCCGCTTCATCCGCCATCGCTGCAAAAAGCTTTATGGTAATCATTTTTACTTAGTTCCCTCCGATCTCCGGTTTTCCACTCGGATAAGCGGTCGTCTCCTTCTGATCGCCTATCCATGCTTCACCATCATCCCAATGCTCTTTCTTCCAGATGGGAACGATCTCTTTGATCCGCTCAATCGCATAGCGCGAATACTCATAGGAATCGGCACGGTGCGGCGTAGCTACCGCGATGACAACCGCAATATCAGTGACTTCAAGCCGACCGATGCGGTGCGTAATCGCCACCCGCGCATCCGGACACTTCTCTTGAATTTCGCGGCCAATTCTTGCAAGCTGATTCTCTGCCATTTCCTTATAGGCAGCATATTCGAGATACAGGGTTCGTTTTCCCTTCGTTAATTCCCGTACCGTACCTACGAACAGATTCACGGCGCCACAGTGAGGATGAACAACTTTGTTCATAACCTGTTCCACCGGGATGACTTCTTCCGTAATTTCAAACAGCTTCATCGTGTCTCTCCTTTTACATGTGAAAGCATTCGCTGCACGATGCCTTCCGTATCGTTTATGTCGTACTGCGGATACGTAATGTCTGCAAACCGCTTCCAGCTTGCTACAGCCAACACGGACGTAACATCTGAAAGCAACGCCAGATGCTCAGGCTGCCTAAGCAGCACAACTTTTGGATATCCTGCGAATTTGTACCCTTCGATCAGCACGAGATCCATCTCATGATAAAGCGGCAGCAGCTCTTCTACTGAACGATGCTCCTGTATCATAATGGCTGTCTTCTGTGCGGATGTAATCGAGACCATGGAAGCGCCCGCTTCCCTGTGTCTCCATGTATCCTTACCCGGCTTGTCCACCTCAAAGTCATGGGCATCATGCTTAATGGTTCCTATCTTATAACCTTGTACAACCAGATGAGCAATCAATTTCGTAACCAGCGTTGTCTTTCCGCTATTGGAATACCCTACGACCTGTATTACAGGCGGATGCTTTATTTCCTGCGTCATCCTGCCTTCCCCCTACTGGCCTGCGTTGTACGGAAGCATCAGAATCGTAACGGTGTCACCTTTGGCCGCACCGCTTCCGCCCGGCTGAAT
This sequence comes from Aneurinibacillus sp. REN35, assembly GCF_041379945.2. NCBI lineage: Bacteria > Bacillati > Bacillota > Bacilli > Caryophanales > Paenibacillaceae > Aneurinibacillus > Aneurinibacillus baijiui. The sequence goes on from NZ_JBFTXJ020000018.1 coordinate 8,913, forward strand.
CTGCATAAGACAATTGGCATCTGTAATATTCGTCAGCACACCAGATTTATCTCGGCCGACCGGATAGACTACCACCCGTCCCTCTTCAATACGCCATGAACTGCGAACGAATCGGGTGAAAGGAGATGGCTTCTTCATATCGACCCCGAGAATAGCCGTAGCTTCCGGAAGGCTCACATCCTGCTTGCCCTGCATCGCAGCGAGCAGCGGACGCACGAACAACTCAAAACCGACAAAGCAAGCGCCGGGATTTCCGGATAGACCGAAGATAAACTGATCTTTATAGCGCGCAGCTGAAGTTACACTGCCCGGGCGCATGGCAATTTTATTAAACAACAGATCCACGGAGAGCCGGTTGAACACTTCTACCATGATATCAAAGTCACCGACCGAGACGCCGCCTGACGTAATAAGCATATCTGTCTCTTCTAGAATCGTAAGCACTCGCTCAACAGCTTGATCCGGGTCATCTTCTAAATTCCCGTACAAAACAGGAATACCGCCAGCTTGCCGAACCTGACTTGCGGTCATGTAGCTATTACTGTTGCGGATTTTACCGTAGCGCAACGGCTCTTCCGGCAATAATAATTCCGACCCGGTTGCGAGAATGCCAATGCGCGGCAGGTGATACACGGGAACTTCCGCATAGCCGAAGCTTGCAAGGATCGCCATCTCTCCAGGCCCGATACGTTTTCCGGCCTCAAGCAGCAGATCGCCTTCCTTTTTCTCTTCGCCGAATTGGATAATGTTTTCCCCAGCCTGCATCTCTTTCTTGATGCCTACATACTGCTCCACACGCGTCTCATTCTCTGTCGTCATCTCAAACATAATGACGCAGTCCGCACCTTCCGGAATCGCAGCCCCTGTCATAATTCGAGCGGCCTGCCCCTTACCGACTGCGAAGGTCGGTTCGTCGCCGCAGGCAATCGTTCCGACCACTTCAAGTTCTACCGGCATCTCGACTGAGGAGCCAACCGTATCTTCCGCCCGCACAGCAAAACCATCGTATGGTGATTTTGGAAAATGGGGAACGGCATGAGTGGCACGAATCGCCTCTGCCAGTCTGCGCCCTTCACATTCGAGCAGCGGCACGTTCTCCTTCTCGCTGGGTGCGGCAAACGCAAGAATGCGCTCCTGCGCTTCCTTTACTTGAATCGGATCACGATGAAATCTCATGGTCTCTCCCCTTCTTGAAATTGTTCATATTCCTGTACCGTGTTTACATTGCAGAAAGGATCAGTGGAAGCAAACGAGCTCACATTCCAGGAAAGTGCTCGCGCCCCGTCAATCAAATCAAACATCCGCCTACGATCCGCAGCAAGAAGCGATTGGACAAGCGAGTAAAGTCTGCGGTGATACAGTGCGCACAGCGGGTGTGCGCGTCCATTCCATACAGGATAGACAATATCGTAGTCGGATTCGAGAACTGGGTGATGCGCACATAATCGCTGCAGCACTTCTGATGTAAGAGCAGGCATGTCACAAGCCACTACCAGAAGAATATCAGAAGAAGCTGTGCGCATTGCCGTTGCAATACCGCCAAGCGGACCTTGTCCCGGCACATCATCCGGATACATGGCTGCCTTATCCGATACAGCGGCAAGCCGCTCCGGATGGTTGGAGATGATGGTGCAGCGGTCCACGGAGGCTGAGACAAGGCGCAGCGTTCGCTCAATCAGCGGCACTCCGTCTATCAGAAGCAGCTCCTTGGGCGTACCCATGCGCGAGCTCTGTCCCCCGGCAAGAATGATTCCATCCATCCTGTCCTCTCCTTTTCTGACAATGTTTTCGTCTTCTATTGTATCGCATTTCAAGCGAGAAACCTACGAAAGTTGCACATACATTATGCTTACTCTTCTACCTCCTGTGGATCTACCCACTCGCCTGTTGCCTCTACGATCATATATGGCTCAGCCGAAAAGGCGCGCACGCCCTCCTCTGTCTTCAGATCACAGTTTGTTATGCGGATAATCCCTTCCGCATCTTCTTGTGTAACATACGCAAGAAGCACACCTACCCCCAATTCACGGTAGGCGGTATCGTATACGCGCACATGGCTGCCTTCGATCGTTTGAAAGCGTGCGGCGTGCAGAAAACTTACCCAGCGCTCCCAGTTGCGGAATAGGCTTGTTTTTGTTCCGTCAGCCAAATATCCGATATGATAGTCTCCGTCCGCAATCGTACCTCCCGCCCTGTTTTTCAGTTCAATAATTATGCGGCGCATCACTTCTAGCGCGGATAAGGAAATCTGCTCATGAATCATAAATGTGATGGTTTTATCAATCGCAACATGTGCTTTATTTTCTCTATGCTCGATAAAATAAGAGTAATCATTTAATGTTTTTTGGCGGTAGCCAAGCTCCTGCAGCAGATTTGTAATCGTAAGAAAGTCAGCTGTTGGCTCTTGGATCATAACGGTATACGGCATCCTTATTCCTCCTAGTTGTAGGTTGGTAGCAATGAGACCAGAAGGCGGCTGCATTGCTTAAGCATCTCTTTATGGTCTGGCACGTACGGAACATGCAGAGGATATACGTCATCAAGTCCACTGTCAAAAGCAAGTGCAAGGTGGATGCACAGATCACCTTCCCGCTTAATTTGTGCCACCTGCGCTTTAATTTTTTCCCGATGTTCATGCGGCGTGACAAAGCGATAATCATCCGGCGTTCCGTCTGAGAGCACGATATAGGCACGACGCTCTGTGGCGTATTCATCCGTCTGCGCCCGTGCATGAACGTAAGCAAGCGCACTGTATTCCGGTGTCGCTTCCTTCGGCGTCAGCGCCGCCAGTCTCTCTTTTTCCCTGTGCTCATCCGTATACAGCTCGCTAATCTCTAGTACGCCTGTGCCTGGTCGTGTTGAATATCCAAGCACCGTGACATGAATATTTGAAAGATCCGCAAGCGCATGAACAAACACCATAGTCAGATCAAGCGACAAATCAGAGCGCGTTAATACAGAGTCAGACGCACATGGCAGACGGGTGGAGAAGCTCTCGTCTACCAATAGATACAGTGACCATTGGACCGGTCGTGATGCAGATTCTTCTTCACGGCAGAAAAATCTGGGATCGTACGGGGCAAGATAGAGATCCGGCTCATAAATCTCTCCCGTACGCAAGCCGTATTCCTTCCTCTCCTGGAGGGATTCGATCCAAATCAAACGCTGACGAAGCCATGCGATATAAGGAGCCGCACGTTCTAGAGATTGAATATAGCGCGCATGCACCGCTGCGTCAATGACAGGCACCGTCACATAACAGGCATCATCCGCTTCTTCTTCACTCATTCGCTCTATGGTCTGCTTCGCCTCTTCCACTTGCCGCTGGATAAGACGTGCACCCCAATTTGATAGGCCACCTGCTTTATATTCTTGATGCATAGCACTAAGATGCTGTGTGTGAACGATGCCTAAGAGTCCGTAGCCGGACAAGGAACCTGCGGTATATTCACCGCCGGCTTCCCCTTCAAACTCGATCATAAGCGAGGGCGCTTCACTAGGAGCAGGCGTTGAAAAAAGCGCATGCGCCACCTTTTGCGCCAACTCCAACCGATTCAGCTCCACCCTATTTTCCAATGCATCGTCAATCAGCATGACTACTTCACACGCCATATCTTCAATCAGCGGATCGAGCCGATCATCAAGTTCCGTCTGATGAAGCGCATACAGGAACTGATTGAGTATCCGGGATTGTACCCCGCTGCCCGTCTCTCTTTTTGCATTTTGATAGAGAAGAGCATTCCGTTTTGCAAAAAACGGACGATAGCCCGGAAACCGCAGCACGGTCCGCTTTTCCACATACATATCTTCAATCATGTGATAAATCGGAAACTCCAAGCCACTCAAATCCTGATCGGCTGCGGCTGTATCCGTATAGCGGCAGTGCGCCGCTTCATGCAGCGCCTGTGCAAACAATATATCAACGCCGTCGGCAAATGTCATGCCGACAGGCGGCTTCATCAGCCAAGCAGAAGAAAGAGCGATCCTGCGCTCTTTGAGAGAGGAAGTAGGAGATGCTTCGCTTGCATAGAACAACTCCACCCTCTCCTCCCCTTGTACAATATCTAACGCATTGCGCATCAATTTCAATACATGTCCAAGCGCATGCAAATCTTCGATTGTTTCACCTTGATATGTCCATTCCGCTGCCGCTCCGAGCCATACAGTGGACAGTGCGCGTGTCATCGCGCCTCCTCCATTGTCCCTGGCGGGGTCAGTCCCTGAAGCAGTTGAAGAACCAGTGCATATTCCTCTGGTGTACCCTGTCGATAGCGGTTGGCAAACGTATAAAAAAGAGCATCTCCCATTGTGTTGCCCCGTGCTAAAAGCTGGGCCGCATGGAGAGCCGGACGCATGCCAAAGGAGCGAGTGAGCTTCTCTTCCTGCGCCAGCCGGGCGATCTGCACCGTAACAGCCGCAAGAAGCTTTGCCTGCTTATCAGAAATGCCGTAGCGGGAAGAAAGCAGGCGGCTAATTGCTGGCTCAGGGGGCAGCTCAAGCCGCATAAACTCGAATCGGTCTTCAAGTGCTGCATCCGCTTTGTAGATGCCCGTATGCTGACGGCCTTCGTTGAGCGTGGCAATGAACATCGTTCCACGCGGCACTTCAAGCAGCGTATCAAGCTGCTCAATATATATGCTTTGATTTCCATCCAGAATATCAAAAATTGGGTTATGGCAATGCGGGGCGCACCGGTTGAGTTCATTGAGAATAATGACGTGTGCCTGGCCGGATTCGAAGGCACTGGTCAATCTTGTCTTATGAAAGTACGTGCCTTCACCTTCTCTGTATTCCATATAGCCCCACCAATCACCCGGCGAGCGGATGGTTCCGACGTTAATGAATACTTCAGGCAACTCAAACGCTTGGGCCAGCTTTCGCGCCAGTTCCGTCTTTCCCGTACCCGGCGAACCGGTTAACGCAACATGAATGCCTGAAAGCAAAAAATCCTGCATGATCCGAAGCGGCTTGCTGTCTATGTAAAAATCGTCGAGCCGCCGCACATCCAACCTATGATCCGTCGGGTCTGTCATTGCCTGCTTTTCGGTTTGTCTTGTAAACAAACGGTTGATCATACCTCTCACCACTTTTGCTGGATATAAAGGTAGCTCCCCCGTTTCCGTGAGAGCTACCCTTGTCATTTATTTTTGCATCGCTTGTTTCCCTACGAATGATGCATTATTTTTATTATCAAAAAATCGCTTGTTAAGGATCAGACAAAGCACCGCAAAAGCAACGAAGAAGAAGAAGCCCATGAAGTACGATCCTGTCATATCCTTAACGGTACCCATAATGATCGGCGGGAAGAATCCACCAAGACCACCAGCCGCGCCGACAAATCCTGTCACCGCACCCGTGCTGCCAGGGAACAGCGTCGGTACCAATTTAAAAACAGCGCCGTTACCAATACCGGCAAGGAAGGAAATCGTCAAACATCCGATTGAGAAAGCAACGATGCTCGATGTCATAAACGAAATCAGGATACCTGAGAAGATCATCATCAAAAAGACATATGTCAGAATGCGGCCTGCGCCAATTTTGTCGCCAAGATACCCGCCGATCGGACGCATCAGCGTTGCAATCACTACGAAACCTGCTGCCCGAAGACCTGCATCTACCGCAGAAACATTGAACAAGTCCTGCAGAAGTGTCGGAAGGTAAATACTGAATGCGACGAAGCTGCCGAATGTTAAGAAGTAGAAGGCGGACAGCAGCCATGTGTTTTTAAATTTTACAACGGAAAGCGCCTGGGCGAATGTCTTCGTCTGCTCCGGCTTCGGAAGCTCTTTTGTTGTAAACCAGAAAACCACTGCTGTAACAAGCACTGCACCTGCAAGAATCAAGAAAACGTTAGAGAGACCAAAGGCAACGGCAAGCGTCGGAATGATAAAGCCTGCAACCGCGTTCCCGAAGTTCCCCATACCCGTAATCCCGAGTACGGTTCCCTGCTGTTCCGCCGGATACCAACGGGAGACATATGCAATAGCAACCGCAAAGCTGGTACCGGCCATACCGATGAAGAACGCCCAGAATAAGTACGCATTATAACTGTTGGCAAAACTAATACCTACAAGCGGAATAATCAAGAATAACATAAGCAATGTATACATTTTTTTGCCGCCATAGCGGTCGGTCATAATACCGAGCGGAATTCGCATGATCGAGCCGAGTAATACAGGTGTGGCAACAAGAATACTTTTTTGTGTTGCTGTCAAATCAAACAGTTTTTGCAATTGTGATGCCATTGGTGAGAGCGAAGCCCAGACGGCGAATGCGACTACCATGGCTAGGGTTGACATTACAAGAGCGGCGGTTTGACCTTTCGTTTTCATAACTCTTTTCCCCTTTGGCGAGCGGACTTTTCTTTTTCCGCCCATTTTTTATAAAGAAAAATCATCAGGCCGGAGAGCAGAAGGGAAGCTCCGGATATCCACGGAATGCGTGCGTCATGCTGTCCAAAATAGGATTCTACTACATATTGCAGAAGCAGCGCCTGGATGAATGTAAGAATAATAATCGCATAGAAGTACGGCCGGGAAGGTCTGGGCGTTTTTGGCGTCTTAGGCATGATGGCGCACCTTCCTTCCGACGGCATACACGCTGCCGTCCTTGACTTCAAGCTCGATCAGCGGCAGCTCGCGCTGCGGCGGTCCGGCAAGCGGCTGGCCGTTATCTACCGAGAAGAAACCGTGGTGGCAGGGACAGACTAGCTTTTCCTGCTCCGCGCTCCAGAATACGCTGCACTGTAGATGCGTGCATTTGCTGTTGTAGGCCTTTAGCTTGCCGTTGTTTAGATGAACAAGCACGGCCGGCTGGCTCTCATCCGGATAATTAAAGACCACGGATTCTCCCTTAGGTAAATTTTTTAGCTCAACAATTTTTGTCTTAGGCAATGCTTCTTTGTCTTTGCCGGTCAGAGCACCTACTGAGAATGGAAGCGTGGCGGCCGACATCGTTAATCCGGCGGCAAACATTGCTTTTAAGAAGCTTCTGCGATTGTAATCAACGTCTTCTTCACGATTTACGTTATCTACGAGGTGAAGCAGATCAGATTCAGACTTTTTTCCTGTTTCGTGTTTAGGCATGGCCCGTACACTCCTTCCAGTTTGGTGCCGTTATTCGGTATAGACGCCGAAAGTTTCGGGAACGAATTTCCATTTATCTTTTTCGGTCGGCTTCTTCCCTTCGAGCAGATTGCTCTGCGCACGCTTGCGGCGCAGCTCCATCATCTCTTCAAAACCGATAAAGCGGATTGCTTCAGACGGACACACCGACGCACACATTGGTGAAATGTCTTGTGACGTACGCTCATAGCACATATCGCATTTGTACATGATGTTCTTCTCAAAGTCGAACTTCGGAATACCGAACGGACAGCCAAACGTACAGTTGCGGCAGCCGATGCATTTTTCTTCCATCGCGGATAATACCACACCGTCTTTTGTGATCTGGATGGCGTTGGCTGGGCAGACCCGAGCACAAGCCGGGTCTTTACAGTGCATGCACATCATCGGAAACGTCTGGCGGCTTTCCATAAAATCAATGTATTCCACATAATTACGTTCTTTCGCATCGTGTCCACCGCATTCCCGGCAGGCCGCCTGACAGGCACGGCATCCTATGCAACGTTCAAATTCAAGATATAGCACTTTGTTCATGCTGGTTCACTCCTCAAGATTTTCTCAGGCGTACCGCGCACACTTTAAACTCAGGCATGCGGGAAACGGGATCAAGACACGGGTTCGTTAACTGATTAATGGACAGCTCTTTACCCCAATGGTACGGAACAAATACGGTATCTTTACGAATCGCTTTCGTTAAGCGAACTTTAAGTTTCATTTTGGTGCGGCGCGTCTCTAGTTCGACCTCTTCCCCGTCCTGCAGGTTATACTTGCTAGCCATCTCTGGGTGCATCTCTGCGTATGGCTCTGGGCATTTCTCCATCAAGAAGTCAATGCGTCGAGTCTGGTTGCCTGACAGGTAATGGAACACAACACGACCTGTGGTTAGAATTTCCGGGAATTCCTTGCTTTGAATTTCTCCGGCTTCCTGCCATTCGACCACACGGAAGTTGGCTTTACCATCCGGTGTCGGGAACGATTCCTCGTACATATACGGTGTTCCTGGATGGTCTACATCTGGGCAAGGCCAGAATACACCTTGATTTTTCTCGATTTTCTCATACGTAATGCCGTAGTAATCGGCTTTGCCGCCTTTGGATGCGACACGAAGCTCATTGAAAATCTGCTCTGCATTTTCGTATTGGAAGTACTTCCCTCTTCCCATACGTTCTGCTATTTCTTTCATAATTACCCAATCTGTCTTCGATTCACCAAGCGGTTTGCGAATTCGATTGATTTTAATAACACGGCCTTCCGTATTGGTTGTCGTTCCTTCATCTTCTGCCCACGTTGTTGCCGGAAGAACGACATCGGCAAACTCGGCTGTTTCTGATAAGAAGAAGTCATTGACCACTAAGAATTCAAGCTTCTCTAACGCCTTCCACACATGCTCCGCATTCGGTGATGACACCGCCGGGTTGCTGCAGATCACGTGCATCGCGCGCACGGTACCGTGATGAATGGAATCAAGCATTTCATAGGCGGATACGCCCGGTCCAGGCATTTCAGCAGGGTCGATGCCCCATACACTCGATACGTATTTGATCGCTTCCGGATCTGTAAGCTTCCGGTAGCCCGGCAGCAGGTCAGCCTTTTGTCCGTGTTCCCGACCGCCCTGTCCATTTCCTTGTCCGGTAAAGGTGGCAACACCGCTGGCGAATTTTCCGATTTGACCGCGCAGAAGTGCCAGGTTGGTATAGCAGCCTACATTATCTACGCCTTTGCGCTGCTGCTCGGCACCGCGGGCAAACATCACGACCGATTTTTGTGCCTGACCATAAATATGGGCGGCTTTTATGATTTTTTCTTTGGCAACGCCGGTCAACTGCGACGTGTATTCAGGTGTAAACTGTTCCAGCGTTTGCTTTAATTCTTCGTAGCCATTCACACGCTGCGCTACATATTCCTCATCCACATAGCCTTCTTTGACTAGGATGTGAGCAATACCATTTGCAAGAGCTGAATCCGTACCCGGACGCAGATCGAGATGTACGTCTGCAATGCGGGCGGTCGGCGTCTCACGCGGGTCAGCGACAATCAGCTTCGCACCGCGGTCCCGTCCGCGCCAGAACCAAGTAATGCTGGTCGGATGGCACTCGGCTGTATTGGAACCGGATAAAAAGAAGCAATCCGAATGCATCAGGTCCGGCCATGGCAGCGTTGAGCCGCGGTCCATGCCGAGCGTCGCGTTGAATCCGCCTGCCGCGGAGGACATACAGTACCGGCCGTTATAGTCAATGTGCTTTGTCTGCAGACCGACGCGGGCATATTTGCCGACCAGGTAGCACTTTTCATTTGTCATGGATACGCCGCCATACACGCTGAGAGCGTCCTTTCCATATTTCTCCTGAATTTCTTTAAATTTGCGTTCGATTACGTCATACGCTTCCTCCCAAGAAGACTCAACGAACTTTCCGTTCTTTTTAATGAGCGGGCGCAAAATCCGGTCCGGATGCTCTACCTGTTGGTAGGCGGTAACCCCTTTCGGACAAAGGCGACCTTGGTTTACCGGCCATTCATAGCGCGGTTCAATCCCTACAACTTCACCTGTATGATCATTGACGCGGATATTCATTCCGCACTGCATGCCGCAGTACGAGCAGTGTGTCGGTATAAAGCTTTCACCTTCGCGGTGGAGGTTTTTCGTTTCAGTTGCCATGATTTATATCCCCCTAGACTTTCTTTTTGCTAAAGCCCGGCATTGAAATGCCTGTATTCGTATCAATCGGTTCGTACGGATTTTTCGTACGAGGACTTATCATATTCATCTGGCGCATCGCCCGCATCTTGCGGCGGCAATCCCAGCAGTATTCGGCGAGATAGCTTCCATCCTCAAGCTCGAGATCGAAGCTGTTGTCTTTTAGAATGCTGACGACATCCTCAATTTGCTCCTGAGCGGCGTACGGTGTGCCGCAGCGTTTGCAGTTGTGCACCGGTATGTCCTCCCCTACCTGATAATTGAGCGGAACGGCCGTTGCCAGTGGACGCAGCGGGAAGTGGAACAGCTTCCCGAACGGAAAGTAAATAAGTAATGTAATGACCGTAAGCTGATGAATCATCGAGATTGTCATATATAACGTGCCGTGGAACAGAACCGCGCTGACCGTAAGTGCAAGACCTGTAACGGTGACTGCTAAAATGATGAACAGCGGCACGAGATCGAATTCAAAACGCTGTGTAACCTGCAGATCCCGATCCTTAATCCGGCGGTAAAACATCATGGATATGCCGATCAGGCACATCGCTGCGGTCCAGTTCAGACCGTTGTAAATCATGAAAGCAAGCCAGCCTTCCACATGCATCACGAATGGCTTCAAGCCGAGAACCGAGACTGCATAGTGACTTGGATCGACCAGTTCAAAGTGGAACCACCCGAACACGAGACCGAATGTAATGGCGAATGAACCAAGACAGCCATATGCGACCAAGAAGTGCTGAATGCCGCGGTACAGTCCGCGCTTGAAAATGAACTTTTGCAGCACAATGTTTTCAAACAGTGTCATTGCAATCGCTTTGGCGGAGCGTTTCTTGCGTGTCTTATCTTTTAAATTTTTGCGGCTTCGTCTATCCACCCGCCGGGTTGCCGGACGCATGGTGAAAGCGACAATCCGGAAAGCGAGGCCGATGAAGCAGACAATCGAAGCGACCATGTAGCCCGAAAGCGCCAGGTCAATATGTTTAAACTGATTCGTGCCAAGGAACATCGTTAAAAACAAAACCAGTACGATAATGAACGAATACATGCTTGCACGAGAGTAAAATGATTTCTCAAGCGAAAAAGTGTTCATGCTTTCACTTCCCTTTTTTGTTGGCATAGCGTTTTGTAAGAAAACGGCCGTTTTGTTATCTTTATACTACGGCTTTGCGTCATCTGCTGGTGTGATGTTTTTCACAGGTGTACTCTCTTTCACAATTCCGACACAATGATGTGACGGAATTTCGTCGTGCAATATAATAAAGAAACGATTCATACAAAAAAGCAGCCGCTCCTTTTAGGAAACGACTGCTTTTTGCTACAATGCATCGTATTTTTAAAAAATTTATGCCATCGCTTTATCTGTTGAGATAGTGGCATAGGCTTCTTCAAGCACACGTACCAATTGGCTCATACCATATTCGATCTTCTCGGGTACAGAGTGCGTATAGTTCAGACGGAACGTATTGTATTTCGGTTCATTTACATAGAATGGAGCACCCGGTACATACGCTACACCGTTTTCCACCGCTTTTGGAAGCAGATCCTTCGTGTTAATGCTCTCGTGCAGCGCTACCCAGAAAAACATACCGCCCTGTGGAACAACATATTCAAGACCCGGCAGATTAGGACGCTGCAATTGATTGAGCATAACCTGCATTCTTTCTTTATAGACCACACGCAACCCTGCGATATGTGTGTCCAGATCAAAATTGCGCAGCAGATGATATAATGCCTGCTGGTCAATGGAGCTTGAATGAAGATCCGCTGCCTGCTTCGCCTGGGCCATCATACGGATGATTTGCTCAGGACCCATAACCCAACCGGTCCGCAGTGCCGGTACTACGGTTTTCGAGAATGTACTGGTATACAGAACGGTTTCTCCATTATCCAACGCCGCGATCGGCGTATAGTTTGCTGTCTCATCAAATTGGATTTCTCCATACGGGTCATCTTCAAAAATTACCACATTGTACTTCTTAGCAAGCCGCAGTAATTCCTTCCGACGTTCGTTTGACCACACGGTACCACGCGGATTTGAGAATGTCGGTACCACATAAACGAATTTAGGGAGGTGTAACTTCATCTTCTCTTCCAGGTCTTCCGGTAACATACCGTGCGCGTCCGATGCTACGGGCACAACCTGAGCTTCATAGGATTGGAATACCTGCAACGCCGCTAGGTATGTAGGATCTTCCGTAAGTACAATATCTCCCGGATTCAGCATAATACGGGCGAATAAATCAATCGCCTGCTGCGAGCCGGTTGTCAGCAGAATATTCTCTGCGTCCATCCGTACCTGCTTACGTACAGCCATCCGGTCCGCCAGCGCTTCGCGCAGCGGAGTGAAGCCTTCGGTCAATCCATACTGCATCGTATGCTTGCCCTCTTCAAACACCCGCTTGTACGCTTCCTCTACTGCGCCAAGAGGAAACAAATCATCGTCGGGCAATCCCCCGGCGAACGAAATGATATTCCCTTGACCAACCACCTTGAGAATATCCCGTACCGCTGATGATTCGAAATTTCGTGTTCGTTGTGCAAATGCATACTTCATTGTCCAGCCACCTCGATTAGATTTGCTTTTTTAAATATTAAAAATACATTAAACCTTTTCAACGAGATTGGCAAGACTTTTGCTTATTTTTCTTCAGGAACTTTTGGAATGAACCGGGAGACACGTCCCATCGTCGCTGTATAATCTGTGTATTCCGCAAGTCCCCGCTCCTCGACACGAATGCGGTGGCGCAGCATGAAAGCGTTCAGCAAACTGAACAGGACGCAGGTGCTATACGCTTGAAACAGCAGCGGAAACAAGGCAATTTCCAATACGACCACGGTATAGTTCGGATGCCGTAAAAAGCGATACGGACCGCGCTGTACTACGTCAGCGCCCGGAACAAAAATAATGCGGGTATTCCAGTACGGACCGAGCGACACAATCGCCCAGTAGCGGATGATCTGTACGATGAGCAGCACAGCCCCGATCAGCGGCCATCCGGCAGATAACGGATAGCCGCGCCAGGCAGCTTCTATCCATAAGCTAATAAAAAAACCTGCATGCAGCAGAACCATTAACGGATAATGTCCTGCGCCGATCTCGATCCCGCCCCTTTTCTCCAGCCATGCTTGATTGCGCTTAGCCACACGAAGTTCAAGTAAGCGCTGTGTGAGTAAAAGAACAAATACAACGTAAAATATAAGCATCACGCCTCACCCCTTTACCAGCAGCAGCTCCGAGCTGAAGCCGGGACCTAATGCCGTTATTACGCCGTATTCATCCGGTGCAAGCCCCTGCTGTAAGAATGCTTGCAGCACAAACAATACAGTAACGGACGACATGTTACCAAATCGACGTAGGATATCTAGCGCATGGGAAAAATAAGCAAGATCGACGCGTACCATCTCAGCATAAGCTTCTATCACCTTTTTACCGCCTGGATGGGTAATGAAGTGCCTGATGTCACGCCCTACCATGTGATGACGGGCAAGAAATGCCTCCATATTCGGTCGAAAAAGCTGATCTACAAGCGTGGGTATATCACGGGAGAAAATCACTTTCAATCCGTATTCATTAACCTCCCACCCCATTACATCCGGTGTGTCCTGCCATAATGTGCTCATTGTATCTATCATCTCAATCCCTACACCTTGGGCAGAAGAGCATTCGTTTCCTTCCACAAGCACAGCCGCTGCCCCGTCAGCAAATAACGACGTGGCGACAAGATTGCTTTTTGAACGATCTTCATGTTGAAATGTCAGCCCACAGCATTCAACTGCAACAAGCAGTACGCGCTCACTCGGATAGGCTGTCACGTAGTCCTTTGCGCGAGAAAGCCCAGCAGCTCCTCCGGCACATCCTAATCCCCAGATCGGGGTGCGTTTCGTATGGGGATTCATATTCAAGGCATTCATAATGCGGGAGTCAATGCTTGGGGTAGCAATGCCGGTAGTTGTAACAAACAGAATATGATCAATCTCGGAAGCTTTTACTTTGCTCTGTGCAAGGCAATGTTTTACAGCTTCTACACTCAACCGTACAGCCCATTCTTGAAACAACGCATTTTTTTCGGCAAATGAATGAGAGATCCCAAACCATTCAAGCGGTACACAAAAATGGCGGGTGTCGACCTGTCCATTCTGAAAAATGGGCAGCAGCCGATCAATATCGCGAAATGAATTCGCAAACAGACGGCGTGCAAATTCGCGAATCTCATCCTGTCGTAAAATATGGGGAGGTACGGCAGTTCCTACAGCAGTAATTCGGGCCACATCTCATCGCTCCTTTAGTATGTATGTATTCTGGTATAAAATAGTTAAAAAAGAGGAACTTTATCCTTATTTTTACCCGGAATAGATTATAAAAAAACGGAGCAAATAGACAAATGAAGCCATACAGTCAACAGCAAGAAGGAGGAGTCAGATAAACCATGCTGTTTTTCTTTGAACTGGTTGTTATTCTACTAAGCACAAAACTTGCCGGAGATATCAGCGTCAGGGCCGGACAGCCAGCCGTACTCGGTAAGCTCATCATCGGTATTATTATCGGTCCTGCCGTACTTGGATGGATTGACAGTTCGCTGCTAATTGATGAATTAAGCACAATCGGCGTACTACTGCTTATGTTTATGGCTGGACTTGAAACAGATATAAAGGAATTGAATCGCAATCGGAATGCAGCACTAGCTGTAGCGATTGGTGGAATTATACTTCCATTTGCCGGCGGCTACCTAATGGGGCAATCAATCGGATTTGCGCAAGAGCATGCCATCTTTTTAGGACTTCTATTATGTGCAACCTCTGTCAGCATCTCGGTGCAAACGCTGCGTGATTTAGGCAAGATGAATACACGCGAGAGTACAACCATTCTAGGGGCGGCAGTGGTTGATGACGTATTGGTCGTTGTGCTTCTGGCTTTTGTCATGAGTGTATTAGGCAGCGGAGATGTGAGTCTGGGTGCTGTAATCGGCAAAAAAATCCTCTTCTTTGGTACAACTATTCTTATTGGATGGAAACTAATTCCGTGGATCATGCGCATCTTAGCTCCCCTTAAAGTAACCGAGTCAGTCATCAGCGCGGCACTGATTGTATGTTTTTCGTTCGCATACTACGCAGAGCTTCTTGGAATTGCGGGAATTATCGGGGCGTTTGCGGCAGGCATTGCCATTTCCCAGACTGAATACAAAGAGGAGGTTGAACACAAGCTTGAGCCGATTGCCTATGCTATATTTGTTCCGGTTTTTTTCGTCAGCATCGGCATGGAAGTTTCTTTTGCGGGTATTGGAAGCCAGTTGTGGTTTATCGTGCTTCTAACGATTATTGCCGTCATTACGAAAATGATTGGCTCTGGAATTGGCGCTCGAATGACCGGCTTTTCGCGGCGTTCCTCGCTTGCGATTGGCTCGGGTATGGTATCACGCGGAGAGGTAGCGCTTATCATTGCAGCGATTGGCCTAGAAGCGAAATTGCTGGCCCCTGAATATTTTACTTCGGTCGTGATCGTTGTCATTCTAACTACGATTATTACTCCGCCGCTTCTAAAAATGTTTTTTGCTGAACCATCTTCTTCATCAAAAAAGGCGCTTGATTAGTTGATTAGCGCCTTCTGGTTGTCGAGTATATCTCTACATTTTGAGAAGAACAGCATATGCTGCCCTTCTCTTTTACAAAAAACTTTCATTATCAAAGAATGATTACATACCATTAATGTTTTACTCTCTACTTATATTATAACAACATTTGGTAATTATTTATAGACTACTTTTTCACCCATCTATTACCTTATACTGTTATACGCAAGTCAAAAAGTATAAGGGGTGTGTCTATATGGATGACAAAAAAAATATCTTGGATCCCGGACCGTTCTTTCATGGTACTAAAGCAGAACTGAAAATTGGAGACCTGCTTGAAGCATTGCACTTATCCAATTATCAGGACAAAAAATCTAACCATATATATTTTACTGCAACATTAGACGCTGCTAAATGGGGTGCTGAATTAGCGAAATCTAAATCAAAAGAGAGAATTTATGTCGTAGAACCATTAGGCGATTTTGAAAATGATCCGAACGTAACTGACAAAAAATTCCCTGGAAATCCAACACGTTCTTATAGGTCTAAATCTCCTTTGAAAATAGTAGCTGAATTAAGTTCATGGGAAAGACATTCCGATGAAGAAATAAATCATATGCTTACATCTCTAAAAAAGTTAAGGGAACAAGGAAAAAACGTAATATACGATTGATTTTCGCATTATTAGAACTCACATCAAATGCCAGATACCGAGATGATTTTAAATCACCTCGGTATCTGGCATTGAATTTTTTTATATCTTAAATAAATGTAAGATCAAGTTAAGAAATTTTAAGTTGCTTTTTCGATATACTCAAGGCGCTTGATTAGCGCCTTCTTATTTATCGTCCCGTCTGCACTTCCTCCATAATATGATCCGGCAAAATCAACTGCTCAATGCCTAGCATATCCGCTACCTCATCCACACTATAGCCCCGCAGCAGCTTATGGACAACGAATGTATTACGCAGCTTTTGCGCATGCAGATGCAAGCCCGACTTCTTCCCCAGCGTAGTAAGAATAAACTGCATGCTGCGCGGACTCATTCTCTCCCCCTGACGGGAGGTGAAGACAAACGGTGTGTCTTCGGCTTGCGTACGATGAGCACGCAGGTAACGAGCCTCCTCTTCCGTAAGCACAGTTCGCCTTATACTGCCTAAGGAAATACCGATAATTGCGCTGCCATCCTGCCAGACGATTTCATTCCACAGTACATTCGACGCCTCTTGAATTCGCAGACCGCCAAAAAGAAATACCGTGACAAGGGCCATATTGCGCCAATATAGGGCTTCATTATTTTTCGAAGCGGCATTATGCTTGATCGTATCAAACAGGAAATCAATTTCTTCATCCGTCAAATAAAACGCCTGCTCTTCCTTCACATCAGGACGGCGCTTTAATTTGGCACACGGATCAAGTCCGATGACACCTTTCAGCCATAAGAAATGAAAATACGATTTCAAAGCAGAGATTTTTTTATTCACCGTCGAAATTTGCCTACCGGCTGCCAATTCCTCTTCAACAAATTGTGTTACGGTTGAATAGCCGATGCTGTGCAGCTCCATATGTGGATGAACGCGACCAAGCCAGGCAAAAAAAATGGTCATCTCCATCATATACGATTGAATGGTAAGATCCGCCCGCATCTGCTCTGCCAAATATTTTTCATACTCATCATGGTAACTGAAGCGAAATTTCATTTGTTTCACCTCTTATACGCAGTATTTATATACCGTACATTGTATAAAAAAAATTGGCTCCACTCAACTATATTCATTCGACAATCCTTCATTAAAATAGTAATTTTTCTATGTTTTTAGACAAATAGTGCTACCGTCTCAAGACATAATGGAAATTTTTTTCATATAATTATAATTAGTCCCTATTTCAACAAGGAGGGTTGTCCATGTATGAATTGCAGGCACATGAGAAGATCTTCGTTTTTACGGGTCCCTATGGCGCAGGACGCAAGACAGTCGCGGACATGGTAGGCGAGACACTGAGCATGCAGCGAGTCATCCCTTATACTACCCGAGCGCGGCGCTCAGTTGAAGTAGACGGACAGGATTACCACTTCGTCTCGGAAGAACAGTTTGCAATCATGGGAGCGAATGACGAATTCATCGAGACGCTCGACCTTGATAACATCCGCTATGGCATCAAAGAAGACGACATTGAGCATTATTTACAACGCAAGGGCTTCATTTATCTGATTTTGAATCACTATGGAGCAGAAATACTGAAGCGGCACTACGGAGATAGAGTCATTCGCATCTGTATTCACACGGACCCTGATTCCATTATAAAAAAACAGCAAGCGCGCGGATACTCTGATGAAGTTATCGATCGCCACTTACGATACTTTAAAGAAGAAATCGCTTACAAAGAAAATTGTGAGCACGCATTTGCCAATAATGATTTGGCGCATACCGTATTTGCTGTATCAGAGACAATTGAACCGTATCTAGGGCGCAATCTTATGCCGGACTACCAATAAATATGACAAGTGCCGACCTTTTTTGAGGTCGGCACTCGTATTATGCAGATAGCTTGTTATATTATATGCCGTATGATAAGACAACATATTTCCCCATGCATAGAATAATTATATAGTAAAGTGAAAGGAGCCCGGTATGATGACCTTATTAAATCGGATCATTTTTCTGCAAAACATAAAAGATGAGCTGATCGAAAAAACGAAAGACCCTAAGGTGTCCTATGCCCAGACCGTAGAAATCTATAAAGAGCTGCGCAGGATCAATATCGAGCTTCAACACATCCGGCAGCAATAACCGTGCATCGCTCTTCTATGCTCCAATCGCATGCAGCACAAAGTTAAGCACAAACAAGGCAGCAATAATATACAAAGGCAGTCCAACTTCCTTTGCCCTGCCAAGAGCGAGCTTAAGCAGCGGATATGCAATAAATCCAAAGGCGATCCCATCTACAATACTATACGTGAGCGGAATGAGCGCGATAATAAGAAATGCAGGAAATCCCTCGGAGAAATCCTGCAGATTAATGTTCTGTACGCTCTGAATCATTAATCCCCCAATGATAATCAGCACAGGCGCAATCGCACTATCCGGGATGACGGTGAGGAATGGAATAAAAAACAGGGAGAACAAAAACAACAATCCGGTCGTCACTGCTGTAAGACCTGTTCTGCCGCCTGCTGTAATCCCGGCTGCACTCTCTACTGTAGCAACGGTTGGGCTTGTTCCAAATACTCCACAGGCGATCACGGAGAGCGCATTGGTTCGCAGCGCGCGATCGAATGCCTCTGGCTTGCCCACCATACGTAACTGCCCGCCAATAAGCCCAATATTCTCAAATACAACCACAAGTGCCATTGAGAATGTAGCCACCCAAAACACTACCGACGTCACCTTATCAAATGACATCGCACCAAACACAGCCGCATACCCGGAAAACGACAAGTCGGTACCACCCATCCGTGCCAGATCGAGCTGCCCAAACAACGCCGCCAGTGCCGTGCCAAAGAAAATACCTACAAGAAAGTGGCCCGGAACGTTTTTGACAAACAGCACAAGCGTAAGTATGAGTGAAGCCAGCGTTAACAGCACAGGCGCACTTCCGAAATCCCCCAATGCTACAAATGTCGTCGCACTCGATACGACAATTCCCCCTTTTTGCAGACCAATGAAGGCAAGAAACAATCCAATCCCAACTGTTATGGCCTCCTTAAGCGATTGCGGAATTGCCCGTGTAATCAAAGCGGACAGCGAAGTAAACGCCACAACGCCAAATAAGAGACCGGAGAGTACAACTGCTGCCAGTGCTTCCTGCCATGTAAGGCCCATCCCTTGTACTAGCGTGTAGGAGAACAAAGCGTTAATGCCCATGCCGGGAACGAGCACAATGGGGGCATTTGCACTAAGACCCATTAATACACAACCTGTAAAGGCGGTTAAAATGGTCGCGATCATTCCCGCTTCAATAGGGATTCCGGCCTCAGCAAGAATGGATGAATTAACGGCAATAATATAGACAATCGTAAAAAAGGAAACCGTACCCGCCACGATTTCTTTTTTGGCTGTCGTTTTGTTCCCTCTTAGATGAAAGCGTCTATCCATCATCTGCTGCATATGATCCCCTTCCCTCTCTTACTGCTTATCGCTGCGCTTTCTATGCATGAGATGAATCCTGATTCTCTACAAGATGATTGCGCAGCATGCGGCGATACTGTACCTGCGGCCCATCCGCAAACACATGGGCTTCTGCCCGAATCTCATACGGTACTTGGCGTGGCCGTTGTGATTCCACCACAGCTTTATCCTGATTGAGCACACGATTGCTCTGCCGTCCAACCAGTTTATCGAAAAATGGGATGTTTTTAAAGTGGGTGCGCATGGCAAGACCGTAAATCATTGTCCGCTCTTCGTCAATTGGTGTAAAGGTGACATATTGATACATGTATCGCTCCCCTCCCATTGGAATTTGCAGCAGCCATTGATTAGGAAAGGTAAAACGAATACAAGGCCGTCCTTCACTGAACCGTTCTAGCGCTTCGGTGCTCTCAATCACGCGCGGCAGCGGAGGCGGTGCCTCCTTACTCTTATTTCCGGGTGGAAATATGAGCATGGATGATTCTACCACACCAAACTGTAATGTCTCACAACCGGGCCGATCGGGCGTACCTATTGTATTTGGATGAACAAACGGCAGGTGTGCCACATCCAGTACTGACTCGACTACGCGTGTATGATGAGCATGCCACATACCGCCAAATGGTACAGCGCGCAGTGCTGGATTCTGTACACGCCCTGGAATTCCAAGGGGAACCTGCTCCGAAAGCGCAGTCTCACCAGGGAAAACCCAAATATAAGAAGCGGCTTCCTGCACCGGGAATGTCTTTATTTGAAGAGAGGGGCAGCTGCCGTCTGTTATGCTCGGTACACAAGCTAACACACCACGGGAATCAAACTCCCAACCATGATAAGGGCATACCAAATGATCCCCTTTTATTCGTCCAAGTCCAAAATCAGCACCACGATGCGGACAATATGCCTGCACGCAGCGTATCTGTCCATTCGATAGACGATACAAGGTTACATCAATCCCGCATACTCTTCGCGTCACCGGCTTCGCTGTGACTTCTGCACTGCGAGCAGCAGCGTACCAAAATGACGGAAGCAGATGGTGCTTAGCTTTCATAGATCATCTTCCTCGTCATCCCGCCATCGATGATGATATTCTGTCCATTCACAAATTCGTTGTTCTCACTCGTCAAATACAGGCAAGCACGGGCAATATCCTCCGGTTTTCCAACGCGACGAGAAGGGTGCTGGGCATGATCGACCTCGCGCAGTCCTTCATAGTCGTTTGCTTCGATCCAACCGGGACTAATCGCATTGACTTGAATTCCATCCTTTGCAAAGGAGAGAGCCAGCGCATGGGTAAGCGCAAAGATTCCTCCTTTTGATGCTGCATAAGCTTCCGAATCGGGTTCAGACATGAACGCACGCGTTGACGCAATATTGATAATCGATCCTCCGTTATGCTTACGCATGAGTCTGGCAGCTTCACGCGCGCCTAAGAATACGCCCCGTAGATTGATATTGAGAATCTCATCCCACTCCTCAACCGTAATCTCGTAAGGTGATTTCCAACGAGAAACACCGGCGTTGTTAATCATGATATCAAGACGACCATATTCCTCTTCTATGCATTTTATCAAGGCAGTAATTTGCTCAGGATGGCTCACATCTGTTGGCACAAAGCGCGCGCTTCCTCCCACTTCGCGGATCGCAGCCTCGACTCTCCGTCCATCTTCTTCATTCCGCTCAGCAAGAATCACAGAGGCCCCCTGCTCCGCGTACGCTCTGGCAATGCCCTCTCCAATTCCTTTTCCTGCTCCGGTTATAGCTACAATTTTTCCCGTAAAGTCAAATGAAATCATCGACAATCTCCTCTCGTCAATCCTTCTCTCTATTCTTTCCTCCGTTTCTCCTTCTTTACCCAAAACAAGCGCTGTATGAACTTGTGTTCATAAAACTCTTTGCCTTTTCTTTTATTAGACAATATTTATACAATGTTTACAATATAAATTTTGCACGGAGAACATTTTACAAAAGGCGGCAGGAAGCAGGCGATAAAGCAAGAGCCGAAAACAGCGTAGGTACGCTATCTTCGGCTCTCTTGCCTCTTGCTACACCGTCATATTCTCATAAATAACAGACAGACCCATTCCACCAGCCATACACAGTGTTACCATACCGTATTTTATACCTTCACGCAGCATTTCGTTCATCAGCGTTACTGTCAATTTCGCTCCGGTTGCACCGACAGGATGACCAAGCGCAATCGCGCCGCCGTTCACATTTACAATATCCGGGGTAAGCGAAAGCTCTTTCATTACCGCCAGTGCCTGTGCTGCGAACGCCTCATTCAACTCGATGCGCCCAATATCTGCAAGCGTTAAGCCTGCTTTGGCAAGAGCCCGACGCGTAGCCGGAACAGGACCGATCCCCATCACGCTTGGCTCAACGCCTGCACTGGCAAACGCTTTAACACGAAGAAGAGGAGTGACTCCCATTTCCTCGGCCTTCTCTCGTGACATCATCAATACCGCTGCAGCTCCGTCATTCATCGGACAAGCATTGCCCGCAGTAACGGTTCCGTCTTTTTTAAATACCGGCCGAAGTGCTGACAGACTGTCAAGACGCACATCCGTACGTACCGATTCGTCTACCGCAAACAACTGCGTCTCTTTTCGTTTTGTTACTTTGACCGGAACGATTTCTTCTATAAATCTGCCTCGCTCGATTGCCTGAATCGCTTTTTGGTGGCTTGCAAGCGCAAATTCATCCTGTTCTGTACGCGAGATTCCATACTGTTCCGCCAAACGCTCTGCCGTCATTCCCATATGCTCACCTTCAAGCGAGCAGGTCAATCCATCAGCCATGAGTGCATCTTCCATGATCACATTACCGAATTTGCCGCCCCAACGATTCTTTACGATATAAGGCACACCGCTCATACTCTCAACGCCGCCAGCGATGACCGCATTCTCTTGGCCCGCCATGACTGTAAGCGCAGCGCTCGTTATTGCTTTTAGCCCCGATCCACAGGCTTTAATGACAATATGAGCGGGTACCTCTCTCGGAAACCCGGCATGCTGTGAAGCGATACGTGCGGAGTTCAACCCTCCACCATGCACATAACCATGCCCGAACACCACTTCATCTACCGCTTCTTTGGGATACAATGTTTTTGTCAGTAATCCCTCAAGTACCTGTCTGCCCAACTCTGTTGCCGGCACGTCCCGCAGCGACTTACCAAACGCACCAACAGGTGTGCGTACACCCGCTACAATTACCGCTTCTTTCATTATGAACCTCCCCTTTCCCTGTATAACTGCCCTATGTATGTACTCCTCCATCATAATGAATCACTGAAGGGAAAGGCATCCGACCCGAAAACAAAAAATTGCGCGAATTTTTATACATCGTGTATAACTCCTTAGCTGCTCCTGCGATCGTATGCCTTATACCATCTCTTGCGTATACAGCAAGAACTGGCTAGAAACACTGATAAAAAGCATATCCATTGAAAGGAGAACTTCGTATGCTTTGGCTTGATCTGCTTCAAGATACATGGACGCTATGGACACATAGCAAAAACATCCGCTTTGCACGTCTGCTTTTTACACTTAAACAAAAGCAAACGGAACAACCGTCCATTCCTTTATGTGAGGATAGCCTCTCACCCGATGAAAAATCACTGGTTTATAGCATCCGCTCTAAAACAGAGGCATACAACCGCAACAACATTACCCGAACGCTTGCCTATTATGAATTTTACCGCAGACATCCGGAAGTTCATTGGGCTCTGCTTGCCCATCTCGTCTCACGCAACGCCGGTTGGAATATGACGGATCTGCGCGGTGAATGGTTAACCCGGCTTCTATCTGACGAGCAGCAGCATGCTTTCTTTTCCTTTCTGGAACGCGGAAACTGGCTGATCTTCCATGATGCCTTTCCGCAATTACTGCTTTATGAAGCGGGGAGACAGCAGCAGCGAAATCTCTCACACTTGCTCGCATACTTTGGCGTCTCACGATTTAGTACGAGCATATGGGATGAATTCTTTCATACAGGAGATTCGCACCTGCTTACCGTGGGCCTCATTATTAATGAGCAAAGCTATATTGAAGACCGGGTTATCCAAAACCTCCACTACCGGAAAACAGTGCTTCAGACCATGGATTTCATTCTTCAGGATATACTCGGCCTTAATCACATTTTATTTCCACGGCAGGCCAGCGATACAGCCAATACACAGATTGCCTGTCCATTGTGCGGCTGCTGTGTGCATCACTTTGATTCGCTGCGCAAACGCATTCTGATGGGCAAGCAGTTGTATGCCGCATTGTTCGGCCAACCGGTTGTGCTTGATGAAGTATTGCGGTGGGCAGATGCTCATTCACATACCGGATCACGCAGTGACTATTGGCCGCACCTCTTTGGTACGGTGCAAAAAGCAGGACCGCATGCGCCGTACATTCCCCACTTGAGCGGTACTAAGCTAAAACCGGGTGTTCCGCGTCTATACAGTCCCCAGCTTGTAGATGCATGGTCGGATACTGTACAAAGTCCCGCCGAGTTGGGGGATTGGTTTTGTGATTGGCGGATCGCCTCGCATCTGCTCGCTCCATGCAAGACGGACATAGCAGATATGCTGACACCGTACTGCAACAGCATAGAAAAAGTCGAGATGGCCGTGCTCGGCAAGCAGGCATTGGCTTCTTCCTCCTACGCCTAACGCTTTTCTCTTTTTCATCATACGCTAGTGCAGGAGGTGATTTCTTGGCGTACTCCATCCACATCGCGCGCGCGGCCCATACACTTACACTGAAACAAAACGGGGCGACCATACGCATCTATCCGATTGCGGTAGGAAAAATGCTGACACAAACACCGATCGGCACATTTTATATTATCAATCGCGCACCCAATCCCGGCGGACCATACGGCAGTATGTGGCTCGGCTTATCAAAGCAGGGATATGGCATCCACGGCACCAATAATCCGGCATCCATCGGCAAGGATGTATCCAAGGGCTGCATCCGTATGTACAATGAGAATGTAAACGAATTGGCCCAGATTGTTCCCATTGGCACACCCGTCTATATCAACCCATAAAAAAAGCACCCTCGTCACCGGGGGTGCCTTATGTTATGATAATGGTAGGTTACGATTGCTTGATCAGCAATCTATCTTTTTGTACCACCAGCGTTGCCGCGCTGGTGTTTTTTGTGTATCGTTCTTCTGTAACTTGCGAGAACTTCCAGGCTTCACGTGCATATTTCTCAATTTCTCTCTGTCCTGCCCGCCTCATCTCATCCAAATAATAGACGCTCTCCATTTGATCTCACCTCCTTTCAAAGCGTCTACTTATATTTTCAAAAAAGAAAGCAGATGCGATCCCAGCTTCTTTAGTCCCTCTTTGCGCAGCGTATACTCCTGGACACATTCTCCTTCCGCATATGCGCGAACCAGTCCCGCCCCCCGCAGCATAATCATATGATACGAAACTGTGCTTTTGGCAAGTCCGATGTGTCCTACAATTTCTGTGAAGGTGCGCGGCCCATGCGTCAAAAACCGTAAAATCCGCAGGCGGCTTTCATCTGCCAGACAGCGGGCGACACGCAGCAGCGCACGCGGCGGCATATCTTCCTGGGTCATGTATGCATCAGACGGATACAGCAGGGTTGTTATCGGTCCGTATGCATCCAAAAGAATAACGGGCGAAGCATGATATTGGGGAGCAAGCACGACTTGCTTCAACGTCTCCGATGGGCGCAAGTACAATCCACCCGACACCTCTTCTACAATATCTGGTGCACTCCAGTCGCTAAGCAGGCTGCTCTTCTCTTCTTTATCCCGAGCAAGACCTGCGAAGATCGCCGGGTCGACATGACGGAAATACTGCTCATGCCAATCAGTCAGTACAGACAGCATCCAATCACGTGTATTTCCGATATTGCTTGGACACGCATCCATCCACGGGGCCAACAATTCAAACAAATCACCCGGTGACTGTCTCTCAAGCCAGGCTAAGAATCCTTCCGCTGTCCGCTCATCCTGACAGCGCCATACCAAAAGAGACGCTTCTCTCATACGCTCGCAGCATCCCTTTCCCTCCAAGCGTTCGGACAGATCTGCGGATAGCTGAGAACCCGTTTCTTTTACCCACTCCTTGCCCATATCCAATTCTTTGTATATTTTTTTATTAAGGTATGTGTATAGGCTCACTACCAGTTCATAGGCAGGGGCCTGATCGAACGTTATATCATACATATATTTCAGCTCCATCATAAAAACTACGAGGATTTTTACTTTTTGTTCTATATATATGAAACAATTTTATAGTTCGATAATAATCGAACTATAAAGGAATGTCAACCATCTTTTTACATTCATCTCTTATGTGTAAGCCAAACTACTCATAGGAAATGCAGTAGTATTCACCTATCATTTCCTCGGAAATTTTAATCGAATTTTCATTCTATTAAACGAACGCTTAACATCTACTCCCGTTTCAACTTATACAGGAAAGGGAAAATAACTGGTGATGCTTCACTTATTTTTTATCTATCCATTCCGAAAGGGGTTCTTTCATATGAACAATCACCAGCTACAACACCTAGAAAAGCAATTGCAGCAACAGAAAAAAGAACTTGTAGGAATCAATGGAGATTCAGAACCGGATTTATCTACACCGATGAATGAAGATACCGGCGAACTATCCGGTTATGATAACCACCCGGCCGATCTGGGCTCTGAAATGTATGAACGATCTCTCTCCCTCACATTAAGTGAACACGAAGAGCAGGAGCTTGAAGACATTACGCACTCGCTGCAGAAAATTGAGGAGGGAACGTATGGGGCCTGTGAGGCATGCGGGAAAGAGATTCCGTATGAACGACTAGAAGCAATGCCTACGGCACGCTACTGTATCGAACATCAGGAAACACATGACGCTGAAGACAGCGGTGCCTATGTGCCGCATGCAAGCGACCATCAACAGAACCGACCTGTTGAAGAAGAGATTCTATCCTCTCGCACAACGAAGAAAAGTGATGCCGGACGGGAAAATGCGTGGCAGGATGTCGCAGCATATAATGATCGACCGCATGATTTGGGCGAAAACAAAGAATAGACATTACGGAAAAAAGGAAGCCGATGAGGAGGGCTTCCTTTTTCCATAGGTCTTCTACTTATAGATTTCTCGCAGAACATGTCCTAGCTCAGGGATGACCAGCTTGCTCATTGCGAGTCGAACCGCCCCGGATGAACCTGGCATTGAGAAAACAGCCCGGTCTTTATATACACCCGCAATCGCGCGGCTGAGTATTGCTGCTGAACCAATGTCTTCCGTATAGCTAAGCATCCGGAATATCTCACCAAAACCCGGCAGCTCTTTTGTAAGAACGGAGGCGACCACTTCATACGTTACATCCCGCTTCGCAATACCCGTCCCGCCATTGAGAAGAATGGCCTGAACATTAGCATCTTCTGCGCCTGCTTCAATTGCACGGGCAATCGCTTCCCTTTCATCCTTTACAATCGCATACCTGGCAACGTGATGACCTGCCTCTTCTAAAAACTTTCGGATAAGCTGTCCGCTTTTATCCGTTTCTTCGGTTCGTGTATCGCTAACTGTAATGATCATGCAACCAACTTGTTTCGGCGCTTCTTTTTTGTGTTCTATGACTGACATGATTCCCTTCTCCTCTCTTCTTTTTATTACCCCTTCCAAACATCTGTTCATAAAAAAATAAACGTAACATACTATGTGCTGTGATAAAATAGTAGAGAATGAATGAACTAACGAGGACTGATTATGAGATATACAATTACGCCTGGCTTCCATCTCACATTGCCTGAAAAATGTGGAGTCTATCTATACCGTGACAAAGCCGACAATATTATTTATATCGGCAAAGCCAAAAATTTAAAAAAACGAATCTCCACCTACTTCTATAACAATAAACAGCACACATCAAAAACGAAACGCATGATTTATGCTGCATGCAGTGTAGAATTGCGCTTTACCGCCTCCGAACTTGAAGCACTGCTCGTAGAAGCACGATTGATCCGTATGCATCTTCCGCTGTATAATCAGGCGCTTCGTAACTACAAAGCATATCCTTTCATTGTCCTGCGCACCGACCAGCCCTATCCGTATATTGAAGTCTCACGCGATGCTGTCATTCCCGGCGCAACTTACTTTGGACCGTATCGCAAGGCGAACTGGCTGTATCCGGCCGTCGATGCGCTGAACAACTGGCTTAAGCTCAGGCGTTGTACAGGCCCGCTGCCGCATCATTCCTGCCTGTATGCTGATATGAAGCAGTGCTTGGCACCATGTATCGATCCCAATAGCGAGGCGTACTATAGTGAAGGTGTACAGACAGCAATCGATGTACTCGAATGCAATCCCATCATGCGGGCAAAGCTTGAGTTCTGGCGAGATCGCAGCGCCGCCGAGCTTCAGTTCGAGGAAGCCCAGCAGTGGCAGAAGCTAATTAATCTTGCCCGCTACAATGGCCGCATTAAGCGATCCGTTGCCCGGCATCATGCGCTCATTCTATCTACGAACCCGGAAGTTGGCTGCATCGGTCTTGTCATCGTACACGGCCGTCTCATCGCTACGCTTAAAGAGGAGTCGGGGACAGGGCCTTACACTGAGTCAATGCTCGCGCAAGCGTATCGCTTATACGAACAAGCAAAAGGCACACTCAAAGCGCCCACAATTGAAGAAGTAGATGAGATGCTAATCATCGCATCCTGGCTCGAACACCATGCGGACCAGCTTACAATACATCCGCTCGATGCCCATACACCGGTCTATGGAAAATAGCGCACAAGAAAGAGAAGAAGAACGCATCTTCTTCTCTTGTTTTCTGCCTATCACATAAATCCAGTATATACTATAATGCTTGTACCACCTGTACAGCCCGGTCGAGGAATGCCTCGATTTCCTCACGCGTTTTGCCGGCACGGCTGACGAAGCGCACGATCTCCTGGCCGTCGCGAAAAGCGACGAAGCTTGGAATCCCTAAGATCCCCAACTCTTCACCCAGCTCAGGGAACGTATCCCGGTTTACACTGATAAAGACAAGCCGATCTTTATAAGCCTCTTCTACTTCCGGCATAAATGGATCAATTCTGTGGCAGTCCGGACACCAGTCTGTATAGAATTTTGCTACAGTCAGCGTATCGGATTGAACCGCTTCTCGAAATTGCTCTACCGTTTTTATTTCTTGCATCTTTTTATCCTCCTTGAAACCAATTCTCTCCTCACTATCTTACCTCGTTTGTGCCGAAATTAACACGTTGCAACTCTACAAAATCGCTTTCTAAACTTCTAATTTGATTCATACCCATATAACAGACGCACAATTATTAATCAGAACCCGATAAATATGGGAGGATCGCCATATGTCAAACTTATTTGCTGAACGCTCTCTGACAGAGATTCGCTTCTGGAGCCAGATCATGAAAGAGCATGCGCTTTTTCTCCGCCTCGGCTTTACGGTCGACCAGCCAAAGCTGATTCAGGAAGCGGCCCACTTCTACTCCATGTTCGAGAACATTGAAGAGAAAGCACATCTTCTTACCCCCGATGCCGATCGGGAACAAATTGCCCGCTTCAATACGGAAGTATACCAGGCTGCTGCACATATCTGGTCATTCAAGCGGCGGGTACTTGAGCTTATTCTCTCCTGTACCATTATCACCAATAACTATCCGCTCTTGGTTGATCATATCAGCAGAGAAGCGGCCTATTTCATGAATCGGCTGGAGCAGTTAAACAAGGGCATTCTTGAACCGCTGCCGGATGCTATCATTAACGAAAATGTGTTCTTCCTTCGCTTGATGGGCGATCATGCCAAATTCATTGCCCACCTGCTTGATCCGAGTGAGCGCAGCCTTATTGGGGAAGCAAGCGACTTCAGCTACCAATTCGATCAGTTGTTATTCCAAGCTGTCGATCTAGAATCCATGCGGCCGGCCTCACAGACCGGTCCAATCTTAACGAGACTGATTAGCGATAGCCGACCCGCTGTTGAATCCTTGCGCGACTTCAAACAAGCAGCCAAAGAAATGATTGAGAACTGCCGATTGCGCGGCAACATTCATCCGCTGCTTGCTGATCATACCGTGCGGGAGGCCAATCATTTCCTTACACTGCTTGACGCCTTTGAAGCAAGCTTAATTGCGGGGCCAACAGAAGAAGTTAGATAATCTCCCTCTCTCTGAGTTGTTGAATCTCGTTGTTGTTATATCCCGCCTGACGCAACACATCTTCTGTATCCGCGCCTCGTGCCGGCGGATAAGCCAACGTCTCAAGCGCAGCTTCTGTAAGCAGCGGATTTTTTACCTGTACAACCGTTGGGTGTGCATCCCATTGCGCAAACATACCACGCGCACGCAAGTGTTCATTCCGTAGCGCTTCTTCAAGCGGCAGTATCGGTGTAAGACACACATCCTCGTCCTTAAAGGCAGCCATAATGTCAGCGGCGGTCCGCTCTTGAAAGTATGCCCGAACTTCTTCCTTAATTAAATCCTGCTTATCCAATGCCCAATAATCCGGCATGTGGTCCGCAAGCCCTGCCACTTCGCAAAATCTGCGCCAGAATTTCGCTTCCAGCGCGCCCAGCGCCATCCATTTGCCATCTCTTGTCTCATATACATTATAGCAGGCCAGCGCGCCGGTCAGCGGATTGAACGCCGCATGGCCGTTTTCTTTTGCCGCTAAATGATAGCTAAGCGCCGGAATCATAAAAGGCAAGACTCCATCGGTCATCGAAACATCGATATACTCGCCCACCCCGGTGCGTACTCGCTGTAAAGCTGCGAGCAAAATACCGCTGACCGCATGCAATGTACCAGCTCCAATATCAGCAATCTGTACCGGCGGAAGGCATGCTCCCGAGGTACCCTGCGCCTCAATGGCCTCATGAAGCAGGCCGGTAAACCCAATATAATTCAGATCATGACCCGCTTTCGCCGCATAGGGGCCGCTCTGGCCATATCCTGTAATGGAACAATAAATTAAACCTGGATGAATCTGCTGCAGCTCTTCATAGCTAAGACCAAGCTTCTTCATTACACCCGGCCGAAACCCCTCCACAAGAATATCTGTCTCACGGACCAGCCTACGCAAAACTTCCTTTCCCTCATCATGCTGCAGATTCAATGTTACACTCTTCTTGCCCCGGTTGAGCAGTTGATACAGCGCACCAGCCCCGGCAAGCATCGGTTCCATATCACGCGCATAATCGCCAAGGTTAGGATCTTCAATCTTAATAATCTCCGCTCCATAATCCGCCAGATACATCGTGCATAGCGGCCCCGGCAGCAGACGGGTTAGATCGAGCACTTTCATTCCTGCGAGCGCTTGATTCATATCATCCCTGCTTTCTGTTTATATTTTCTTATAAATAAAAAAATAGCACACAATGGCGCTATTTAAAACAAAGTTTTCTGAAATTACTCGCTAACCTGAAGCTCCACCACATCAATGCGGGAAATTTTCTCTCCGGCGGCTGGGTTTTGTTTAATTACGATTCCGCTTTTAGATATCGAAGTCTCCAGATAATATTTATAACGAAGACCCGCGGCATTCAGCTTCTGACCCGCTTCAGCAAGCGTTAAACCTTCCACGTCGGGTACCTCAATACCAGTCTTTTTCTCTTGTGGAGCCGGTTCGGTCTTTGCCTGCGATACGGGATCAACAGACTTGGCAGAACCCGGTTGATTATTCTGCAAGGCAGAAAATATAGTAACGCATGCGATAACCACTACGGCAATCGCGGCGATTCGCTTCGTAGAAAACCTACGTCCGATCCGCGTTTTCTTTGCAGGCTTTGCCTGTCTCATATTTTTCTGAGCACGAGGTCGATAGCCCGTTGCGAGATTCTCTGTCTTTTTCTCTCCGGCTTCTTCCTCTATTGTATCTACCGCACGAGTACGTACGCCTGGCTGCGTCTTTTTGATGTAATGATACAGCGACGTTAGATCTTCTAGTGTCTGGGCAATCATGTGTCCGTACTGCTCCTTACCCTTCTTCTCTTCACGTCGCCAAATCGCGCGCAGCGACTTGCGGATAACGAACGGATCGCCCGGATAAGACAGCGCCATCTCTTCAATGATCTGGTTGATGGGAAGCTCAATGCTAACCTCGCCAAACATCAAGTGATGCATCAGACGAAAAATGTCACTGATTTCATGTCCAGCTGCCGCAGGGTTCACCGCCCAGCTGTTTACCATCTTTACTTCACCGGCCTCCGTCAGCCAGAGATTATGTTTCGTAAACAGAAGACCGCGTCCGTCTGTTCGGTTCGCTTCTTCTAAAATGCCAACAAATTGGCGGGCCATGCCAAGCGCTTCTTTCAATGATAGCTTGCGTGCCTTCGGTTGCGCATCCAAAAGAAAGCCTGGTACATATTCCAGAATGACAAACGCTTCTTCCGCCGTCTCACCACGGTCAAGAATCTGCAGTGCAGAAGATACATGCATAATTCTATCTTCATGGGCAGAAGTCCGCGGAAAAATATACAGCAGAATGTCGCGCCTTAGCACGCTGTCATGTCCTCTATGCAGTTGTCCTGCTTCGCCCGCATACAGCAGCGTATCCGGTACGTAGCGCTCATACAACCCTTTTTTCATACTCAATCAAACCCCTTATCTTGTTTTTCATTACCCTTCTTTGTTTGTACTACCCCCGCTGAGAATGAAAAACTTACGGATAGTATCCGCATCACCATATACTAACACAATATCGCCAGGCTGTATTGTTGTACTTCCCGTCGGATTTTTGATGGTTAGCTTGTTCCTCTTTATACTCATAATTTTCACATCTTGCTGCGCTAAATTCAACTCTTTTAGTGCAATATTTACAATCCTCGTATGGGCGGCCGTTACACGAAACCGCTGCAGACAGCCCCTCTC
Source organism: Aneurinibacillus sp. REN35 (assembly GCF_041379945.2). Lineage (NCBI taxonomy): Bacteria > Bacillati > Bacillota > Bacilli > Caryophanales > Paenibacillaceae > Aneurinibacillus > Aneurinibacillus baijiui. The sequence continues at coordinate 41,287 of NZ_JBFTXJ020000018.1, forward strand.
ATCCACCAACGCTTCTTCACTTGGAATATGACGCCTGTGATAGCGCTCCACCCGTTTCCCGACATTTCTTCTGATTATCCGACGCAGCGCCTGTGTGCGCAGTAAAAATAAAGCACAGACCAGGATGACAAGACCAATACCGAGATCTGAGAAATGAATCACTGTCGTAACAAAAAAGCTGATCACAAACGATAAAATAACAGCAAAGGAAATGGTTCCGAAAATAATCAAAAACGAAGCAATGCGCCGCCGAAGCGGATGCTCAATAATCAGCTCCGATTCCGCTGTCGTATAGCCGGTACCGGTCAAAAGTGAAATCGCTTGAAATTTGGCCACTTCCCGTTTAAGCCCTGTCGCCTGCAAAAGCATGGTAGACATCTCGATGATGAGTAAAATCAAAATAATATAGAGCGTAAAGAATACGACATTCAAGTGAAGTCCCACTCCATTCTTAATATTATGGAAGAGTTAGCTTCCTATGCAAGTAAAATTTCATCTGTGTTTTCACACCGCGCAGAAGAGGTAACAATAAGATAATCACACGTACAGGAGGAAACAATATGACCGCAGGACAAGTTTTTGTACGCATATATAAGGAAGAAACAAAGCTTTTAGAAGATGCACGCCGATTACATAAGCACGGGTATAAGTCGGAAGATATTTTTATTATTGCCCATAGTGATGCCAAGCAGGATTGGCTTAATCTTCTTGCTGAGACAAACAATATTGATTGGGAGGAGATTGGCTTTAAAGATGCCATACTTAATGCATTCCGCTCAGAAGATAAAGTAGTACGTAATGAATTAATACACCTTGGACTTAGCGAGCATCAAGCAGACAAGTATGAAAAACAACTTGCCGAAGGCTGTGTATTGCTTATCGTACTTGATCGCCACGGCGCCACTCATCAGATTTTTGGAAAAGGGAGCGACATTTATGTCGTATAATCCTATTGTTTGAAAAAAAGGGGCTGTCCCATTCGTCTCATTCGACTTTTGGGACAGCCCCTTTTACATATGCATATTCTTAGTTGCTTTGTGCAGTGCGGCCAAAGTTTTCAAGATACTCATTGGCCTCTTCTTTATTAAATTGGCCTTCCCACTTCGACATAACAATTGCTGCTACACTGTTACCTACTACGTTTACAACCGTGCGCATCATGTCAAGCAGACGGTCAATTCCCGCGATAAAGGCAAGACCTTCAATCGGAATTCCTACTGAACCAAGCGTTGCCAGAAGAACAACGAAGGAGAGTCCAGGTACGCCGGCAATCCCTTTGGATGTTAGCATCAGTACAAGCGCAAAGGTAATCTGCTGCGTGATGGATAAGTCAATGCCGTACATCTGTGCGATGAATATACCCGCAAGCGCTTGATACAGCGTACTACCATCTAAATTGAACGAGTAGCCAGTCGGAATAACGAAAGATACAATTCCTTTTGGACAGCCCATTTTCTCAAGCTTCTCCATAATACGCGGAAGTACTGCTTCACTACTTGCTGTAGAGTACGCAAGCAGGAGCTCTTCTTTCAGCATAACCATCAAGCGGAAGATGTTCACGCCTGCCCACTTGGAAATAATACCGAGAATAACAACAATGAAGAAAATCATTGTTAAATATACAATAATCATTAATTTGCCGAGCGGAATCAGCGACGAGAGACCGAATTTTGAAACGGTTACACCAATCAGTGCGAATACACCGAATGGAGCAAATTTCATAACCATATTGGTTAGATTAAACATTGTCTCTGCAATTAATTCAAAGAAATGAATGAGCGGCTTACCGCGTTCACCAAGCTTTGCTAAAGCCAGACCAAACATAACAGCGAAGAAGATAATCGCCAAATTGTTGCCGCTTGCCATCGCATCGACCACGTTTGTTGGTACGATGTTTACCAATGTTTCGGCAAATCCGTGCGATTGCGTTTCTTGTGTTGTATTTACATACTTACTAATATCAGATTGTGCAAGGTTGTTCATATTAATGCCAGCGCCTGGTTGGAAGATGTTTGCTACCAACAGACCGATAATAATGGCAACCGTTGTGATCACTTCGAAATAAATAATCGTTTTACCACCCAGTCGTCCAAGGTTCTTTCCGGTACCAACACCGGCTACCCCTACGATCAATGTAGAAATAATGATTGGTACAACGATCATTTTAATTAAATGAATAAAAATTGCTCCGATCGGGTCAAGAACGGCCGCTACTTTCGGGTTACCATAGAAGATGGCCCCGACGGCGATACCTAAAATCAGACCGAGGAAAATCTGCCATACGAGTCCGAATTTTTTCATTTTGTCACCGCTTTCATTGAGGATTTATTTAATTACGTTACTGGTTGATAAATTAAGTTTATTTTGGATCGACAAGATTCTACATGAAACTTCAAAAAGATTCATCGAAAATAAAAAAACACCCGAATATCGGGTGAAATTACAGGTAATCTTTCCTATTTATTCTTTGCATACAAATAATTGTATTTTGAAGCATGCTTTACTTCATCCGTAAGAATTTCAAACACCATATTTTTAAATACCTTATAGGGAACCATAAAGTAAATCCTTCGATATAATTCTACCGCACTCAATTCACCAAACAACGCTTTCTGGATACCGTTTAGATAACTTGTCGGCTTCTCAAAAGGCTCACTGCTGCTTGCTTCGATCATCTGCCCTGTTAGCGTATAGTATATCTGCTTGAACATCCGGCGGTGCCTGCGCTCATCATTACGGATAGATGTAATAATATCAATATCTTCTTGTGATGGGGCATTCTGAATTAAATAGTCATAAAACAGTTCATCGTTGCGCTCCCCCTGTACCGCCTTTTGCAACAGTGGCAGTACTGCCTGCTGATTTGTCTGATACATCGCATACGAATTTGTCTGCATACTAGGCGTCTGCTGTTGCATCATCTGTGTCATTGGCGGACGATACATAATTGGCTGATAACTGCCGGCAGCATAAAATGGTAGCATCCTGCTTCCTCCTTCAGCTTACAATATCCCTTCATTGTATGCAGAAAGAGAAAAAGCGCCATAAGCAACATCGCTTAGACGCTTTTTTTACTTTCCTGTTTATTGCATATGCGCGGGACGCGGCAGGGAGCCGGTGCGACGATAAATGTCTGCTAATTCATCGATTTCTTTTTTCAACTCTTCGACAAGCTTATCTTCCGGAATCTTACGTGCGATTTCACCATGCTTGAACAGCAAGCCTTCACCGCGTGCTCCTGCGATGCCAATATCGGCTTCACGCGCTTCTCCCGGGCCGTTGACCGCACAGCCAAGTACCGCCACTTTGATTGGTGCCTTAATCGCTGCAATGTAATCTTCAATCTCGTTGGCAACTGAGATTAAGTCAATCTCAATCCTACCGCATGTCGGGCAGGAGATTAACGTGGCGGCATCAGATAAAAGCCCGAATGTCTTCAGCAACTCGCGCCCTACCTTAATTTCTTCTACCGGATCTGCGCTAAGAGAGACGCGCATCGTTGATCCAATACCTTGCGCAAGCAGTGTACCGAGCCCTGCAGCACTTTTTACCGTACCGGCAAATAATGTACCTGCTTCCGTAATGCCCAAGTGTAGCGGATAATTAAATGCGGCGGCAGCTTTCTGATACGCTTCAATCGCAAGCGGTACATTAGACGCCTTCAGCGATACGATAATATCATGAAAATCAAGTTCCTCAAGAATGGAGATATGGTGCAGGGCGCTCTCCACCATCGCCTCTGCTGTTGGATAGCCGTATTTCTCAAGCAGATGCTTCTCAAGCGAACCTGCGTTCACACCGATCCGAATCGGCACTCCGTGCGCTTTGCAGGCACGAACCACTTCTTCTACCTTCTCCCGCCGGCCAATATTGCCGGGATTGATCCGCACTTTATCAATACCGTTCTCAATCGCTTTGAGTGCAAGCTTATAGTCAAAATGAATATCAGAAACGAGCGGGATCGAAATATTCTGCTTGATCTCCTTGATCGCTTCCGCCGCTTCCATATTGTTTACAGTCACACGGACAATCTGGCAGCCCGCTTCTTCAAGACGGTGAATCTGTTCTACCGTCGCGGCTACGTCTGCGGTCTTGGTCGTTGTCATGCTTTGCACAATAACTTGATCGCTTCCGCCGATTGTTAAATTCCCAACCTTTACAGGTCTGGTCTGTGTACGATGATACATCTCTTTGGCTCCTTTATTAGGATAGATTTGTTGCTCACCTGTTTTATCTTATCATAAAAACAAAAGAGCGAGAATGCATCATCTGTATGTTATCTACACTCATCTAACCTAGCCTTCGAACAATCGGCTGAGATCTACACCTCGCTCCTGTAAAATCTGCCGCAGCACTTGCTTATGCTGCTGCTCCGTATATGTATTCATACCAAGCGTCAGCGCCGCCGACATTTCAATATCATATAGAATGTCTTCTAGCTCACTTGTAGACAGGACATTATAACGGTCATATAAACTCTTCATCTCGCTCATATTTGGTTTCATCCTCCAATTTCACATGTTTTCTTTCTATTACTATATGTGCTGCTTATGTTGAGCGTTCGCTCGTACCAATAAGCGAAACAACCGCTTCATAAAGTGAGCCAAAGATATAATCCGGCTGTGGGCTTTTGTTCTGTAAATTCTCTTTACTAATATAGATGGTTTGCAGACCAGCCCGATGCCCAGCCTGAACATCTGTATAGAAATCTCCTACCATATAACTCTGTGCAGGATCAATCTCATGACGCTTCATCAGATCAAGCAGCATCCCTGGCTCAGGCTTACGGCAGGCACATCCTTGCTTCGGCTTGTGTGTGCAAGCCACGATCTCAACCAACCTACCACCCGCCTCTACAATGGCTTCATCCATATGCTGATGAATCTCATCGAGCGCTTCCTGCTTCATAAACCCCAATCCGACCCCACCTTGATTGGTTACCACAAATACGCTGTATCCGGATTCATGAAGCATGCGAATGGCTTCAAGCGCACCGGACATAAATAAAAATTGCCCTACATGGTTAATCGGGTGCGGATTTTCATTAATAACTCCATCCCGATCGAGAAAGAACGCCTTCTTCACGATTTCACTCCTTTATACCCGGTTCATAAGATACACAACCGTTTTATAAGCTACAAAAAATTCACAATTATCACATACACTTCCCAATATTTGAGATATCATATGCTATAATAAATATGACATCAGGATGCACATGACAAATCATCGCGAAAGGAGTCTTCTGCCATGGAAGACAAGTATATCTGTAAATGCGGAATGTATACGTACCATTGCGAATGCTTGCCTGCTGCGCCTTATTATGATGATGTGCTTCACCAACTTACGCATGGACATGAAACCGTTGTCAGCGAAGAGGAGATTACAACCATCCTGCGTCTCATCCCCAAGCAAAAAAAGGCACGCTTAGTTCTGCATCCTGTGCAAAACGGTTACTATTCCATGCAAGTGATACATGAATCACCGCTGCCCCATAGATAAGGTTTACATGAATAAGCCCGGCCCATGTGCCGGGCTTATTCTATACTTTTCCTCATTCTTTTTACTTTTATTTATCCTCTGAGTATGGCAAAAGCCGCTCCGCATACAGCGGAACGACTTCTTGTGGTACTATAATAAACCGAATTTCTTCGCTTCAAACTCCAACTCTTCACGGAATTTTGGATGCGAGATGGCGAGTAGCTCTCTGGTACGCTGCGCAATACTTTTACCACGCATGCTCGCTACCCCATATTCTGTAACAATATGGTCTACATCATTCTTGGATGTAGTTACCGCAGAACCGATGGTCAATTGAGGTCGAATGCGGGAGATTGACTCATCGCGCGTTGTAGAATGCAGGCAGATGAACCCCTTTCCATTCTTGGCAAATCGAGCGCCCCGCGCAAAATCAGCCTGTCCGCCGCTTGAACTGTAATAGCGCCCAGCAATCGTTTCGGATGCGCACTGCCCCATGAAATCGACTTCTGTTGTCGCATTAATTGAAATCATATTGTCTTCCTGAGCAATGATGCGCGGGTCATTCACATAATCGACCGGCAGCATTTCCACTCCTGTATTCTCATCAATGAAATCATACAGTTTTTTAGAACCAAGCGCGAACGTACCCACGATTTTTCCGGCATGTGTCTTTTTTTCAATTCCATTAACAACACCTTTTTCCGCCAGGTCTACTACACCATCCGTTAGAAGTTCTGTATGAATCCCTAAATTTTTATGATTCTGCAAGAAACCAATGATTGCATTAGGAATTGCCCCAATGCCCGCCTGCAGTGTAGCACCGTTTTGAATGCGTTCTACCACATGAGCAGCAATGCGACGGTCAATCTCTGTAATTTTTGGCTCCTTCGCTTCATGCAGGGGATAATCAACGTCAATATAACCAAGAACCTGGCTGATGTGCACCTGATTGGCACCAAACGTACGCGGCATATTCGGATTCACTTCCAGGAAAAACGGCACTTTGCCGATGAAGGAAGCAACATAATCTGCTTGTGTACCGAGTGAGAAGTAACCATGTTCATCCATAGGCGCTGCTGCTGCTAGAATCATAGATGCCTTTGTTGTCTCTTTAAGCAAGCGCGGTACTTCATGAAAATGATTGGGAACAAGCTCACATTCTCCGGCAAGAAACGCTTTGCGTGAAGCACCACTCAAAAAATAGGCCACATGGCGCAAATGATCTCCACATTTGCCATAAATGTAGTCACGCTCTTTCAACGCATGCATCTGATGAATACGTACACCGCTAAAACGTTCCGCGTGCTTCTCAATTGTATCAAGAAGCACAATCGGCTCTCCATTGGCGAGTGGGACAATCAGATCGTCTCCGCTGTTTATATAGCCCAGTACATCCTCCGGCGTCTTGCGCTTGCTCTCCATATCAAGTAGTTGATTCATGCATTAAACCTCCGCTATATATTCCCTTACCTTTACCCATAATAAAGGCCAATTTTACCAAGAGCAAGAGAGAATTCTGTCAAATATATGAAAAGTCCATCCCGGTGCGATCCAGGATGGACTCTTGTTTACCTAATTTTTGTATGCATCTTGCTTCTGTTTGAGTACGTCCGCTTCTACAACTTCCATCTCACCTACGCCGCGAATGAGCTTGCGAGCATAGCTCTTTTTCGGCTTCAGAACATTTACCATGTATTCGATGGCAAGCTCAGGATCTACCGTATCGCCGCACGTATAGCAATCCAATGCGGCAAATCCTCGTTCTGGGTACGTATGAATGGAAATATGGCTTTCCGATAACAGAACCAGTACCGTTGCGCCCTGTGGTTCAAATTGCTTCGCTTGCACGGATAAAACCGTTGCTCCACAGGCTTCCGCAGCTTCGACGAGGTGATGCTGCAGATATTCCGCACTGTTCAATTTCTCAAAATCAACACCCCAAGTATCAATCGCAACATGTCTTCCGAAAGTAGAATATTCCATCTTCCGGTCCCCCCTCCTAGCAATTTCATGTTCAAAACTCTCGCTAGGACCTACGTCATTCACTTTATTTCGAGGAGAAACTTCCTTGAGTGAATCCTGGTTCCTATTTTGTTCACAACAAGGAGAATATATCATGTTTCTACAATTTATGCAATGCATTTTTGCTATTTCTTGGAGAATGCTTGTATAGTATTCTACGCTTCTGCTACAAATAACTGATGAGAGAGCTTCTCTAACTGACGATCGACGTCTTCTGTGGACAGATGAGCAGCAAGACGGCCATTGCGGAAATCAAGCAGTTGATCAATCTGTACCCGAAGCCATGCAATCTGGTCCTCCACTCCTCTCGCTTCAAAGAGACGCTGAAGGTCTCCTACCGTATCCCGGTATTCAAATACAAGCGATTGACTATCGCCTTTTTGCTCAATGATTTTCATTACTTTTCCTTCGTTGTAATGATAGATCATCGTATATGACGGATAGACACGGTGGACAACTGCGCTTCCTTTGAAGCGGCGTACAGCTTGTCGCATATGGTTGGCTAATTTCGCATCCCGGATGGTATAGCCGCCCTCAAAGGTATAGGTGGCACCAACCAGTTTAAAGGACAGGGGAATCAGGCGCTCCCTATCAAATAACACGATTTCTTTCTCGCCGTTCTCATACACTCGAACTTCTGATTTAAACTCTCCGGTTTGAAACATTTCGATAAAAGACTGCAGCTGTAATGTGCTTAACTCAAGGACAAGTTTCTTGTATTCGGTGGCTACTCGTTGAGCCATACAAATCTCTCCTATACATTTTTTCCTGCTGCTATTTATTATACCGAAAATCCATAACCATTCTCCAATCGCCTGTGCTATAGAAATAGAGAGTTTTTTATAGTTATAGAGAGATAAACGCTCTATATGGCGATTGATTCTTGCTGACATACGTTATATTATGAAAAATTACATTTTACTTTGTCTCGCGCACATTTTCGCCGTATTTATCCTTTCCACACAAACAAAGCACATATTCACAGCACATGATTATCGAGAAAGGGTCACACCCGCTTCTTCGATAGCGACAGCAAGGCTGTCATCGAGAATCGCACGAAGACGAAGCGAAGCCCCTACATGATCGGCAAACGCCTGCAGCACTTGTCTATCGGCTCCACTAAGTATCGCCGCGATATATGTGCCTTCTTTTGTTTGAAGTGTGTCCACTGCATGCAGAAAGCCGGCTTCCGCAGATAAGAATGAAAGAATCCGTTGCTTTGCTGAATCCTCAGCCTGCTGCGGTACTTCGTACAATGCCACCACCGATGCAACGTGCCGTACATCCTGCGCTTCTTCTTTTACCGTACGCACGTCCCGATCCGGCACAAATGTCGTTTTGCGCACGGCATTCAAAATATCCTCAACCATCGCACTTCCTGTCGGAAGCATACCTGCCCCTTTGCCTGTAAATAATAAATCGCCTACCACATCGCCGCTCACATATACCGCATTGTACTCATTCTTCACGCCAGCTAGTTGATGTCCGTATGGTACGAGTGTCGGAGCAACACGCAGGTCATAGCCGGAACCTCTCTCTTCTGCTGCTGCAAGCAGCTTGATCCGATAGCCAAGCTTTCCGTATAATTCAATCTCTTCTCCTGTAATGGACGTAATACCAATCCGCTCGCTGCCAATGGCCTGTGCATCGACACCAAAGCACAGACGTGCGATGATTTGGATTTTATTGAACGCATCATGTCCCTCCACATCAGCCGTCGGATCGGCTTCTGCAAATCCAAGCGCCTGCGCCTGCGCCAGCACATCATCATATGGTTGCTGTTCTTCTTCCATCTTGGTTAGAATGTAATTGGTCGTTCCATTTAAAATACCGTATATACGTGTAATACGGTTTGCATTCAGCAGTTGGCTGAGCACATTGAGAATCGGGATGCCGCCGCCTACGCTTGCCTCATACAGAAGGGAGACTTGCTGCGCTTCTGCCCTATCATGCAGGTGCGCACCATATGCCGCGATCAATTCCTTATTCGCGGATACGATATGGCACTTACGGCTGATCGCTTCTTCCATATAGCCAAGAGCTGGGTCAAGCCCACCCATCGCATCCACCACAATGTCAGCCCCCCTCTCCCAGATTTCTTCAATGTCTGTCGTAAGTAGATGGTGGGGCACTTCTACTTGCCGCGGCTTCTTACGATCACGCACCAATACACCTACCACTTCAAAGCGTGCGCCTGTCTGCCTCTCAATCCGTTGTGCATGTGTACGCAGAATCGTCACAATGCCGGACCCCACTGTTCCCAGCCCAAGTAGAGCAATCTTCCATGTCTTCATCTATGTTTCCTCCTCTGTTTTTTGTTTTCGCTTATGTATAATGCCATATAAAAAAACCCTCTTCCGGAGAAGAGGGTTGGATGCATAATGTACCAGGTCCTCCTCTCATCTGCCAAAGCATCAACTATGCTTTGATGGAATTAGCACCTTTCAGGCAGCGCCTGCGGTTGCTGAAGCTTCATCGGGCCATATCCCTCCGCTTCTCTAGATAAGAGTGTCTTACTGTTATTCATTTGTTTGAATTGTAAATTATCCTACCTTGTTTTCTTAGAAATGTCAAACTTAAACTCAACCTTATCATCTGAACCAGGCAAGGATCTGGTCTATGAGATTCTTTAGGAACGTGAGAATTTCCTGTACCAGTGACTTGGCTTCCGGGTTACTATTCAGAAAATCCTGTACCTGCCCTTTATAGCTAGAAATCTGATCCAATGCTTTGTTCCAGTCGATATTAAGGTCTTGAATTTTGCGCAGAATGCTTACCAGTGATTCAATTTCAGCATCAGAGAGCTGAAGGCCCATCTGATTGGCTACGTTGCGGATCATCTCACGCAATTGATCATCCGTCATATTGCCGGTTTGCTTGGCAAGCTCGGCTTTCAGACGGGTCAAAAGTTCAGCCGCCTTCTCCTTATCACCGATTTGCTCCCCGATTTTTGCGGTGGTGACCATTTCTTCATTAGCGACTTTTTTCTGATTCTCATCAATCTTGGTGCCTGTAACCGTCTCATACGCTTTCATGATACCGGTCAACGCCGCCGTGCCGGATACACGGAATGGCGCATCAATCTTTACATTCGCATCCTTTACACCAGCAGTCGCCAGTGCATTCTCATACATGGCCTTGCTGACCCAAGTTATATTGTTTGTTTCTACATGAATGCCTTGGCCCGGCTCTGCAAGCTGAATCATTGCCGATGAAAGGGCTCGGCTCCCAATTACACTTTTGCTCAACAGACCGTCAAGATATTTATGTTCCTCTTGATTCGTTACAGTAAGCTCCTGGGCATTGCTCGGCGCTCCAAAACGACTTTGAATTTGTTGTTTCTGTGTCGATGTCAAATCTTTACCGTATGTTACGATGGTATCTCCTGGCGCTGCGTCCGCATATGCGGTCGCTGTCGTTAGAAGAAAAAGAAGCAGGGCTAAAAACAGCTTCCTCACTTCCGTCACTCCTCCCCAATGAAAAAATAGCTTGTGCATTATGAATGTATTCCCCTCACGCCAGAACAGAACACGCCCGGCGCACAATGCACCTTTGGCAGCATGTGGGGGCATTCACATCTTCTGATTATAGCACAGGAAGGAAAAGAAGAAAGAACCTTATTCCTATGCAGCCCGCATCATCGAATGCGAACAGCTGTACCTGTGGCAACACACAGCATCATGCCCTCACGCAGCGTTTCAAAATCAAGGTCGACGCCGATGATCGCATTCGCTCCGAGGCGACGTGCTTTTTCTTTCATTTCCTGCATCGCAATCTCTCTTCCTTCAGCCAGCTTATTCTCATAAGCGCCGCTTCTGCCGCCCACGATGTCTGTAATACCTGCTAGAAAGTCCCGGACGACGTTTGCCCCCATAATCGCTTCGCCTGATACAATATCAAGGTACTCTTCAATTTCTTTTCCTTGCAGCGTACTGGTCGTTGTTACAATCATATTCGATCCCTCCGTATTATATAGATGGTATTCATTGGCTTCTCATTTTACTTACGTGGAAACAAAACAAAAGGTTGCGTCCACTTCAAAGACCAACGCTCCTTTTGGCTGCCTGCTGCAATTGTTTGCGCTGCTTTTCAAAATCAGCCGCAGGCATCGGCTTACTAAAATAATAGCCCTGTACTTCATCGCAATGTTGGCGCTGCAGAAAATGAAGCTGCTCTACATCTTCTACACCTTCAGCGATTACTTCAAGCCCGAGATTATGCGCCATGGAAATAATCGTTTCCACAATACTTGCATCATTTGGGTCCGTCATAATATCGCGCACAAACGACTGGTCTATTTTCAGCCGATGGATGGCGAACTTTTTTAAATAATTGAGCGAGCTATACCCTGTTCCAAAATCATCAATACTGATCTGTACACCTAGTTCATGCAGCTGCTTCAGTGTCGGGATAGCATAGTCGACATCCATGGTCATCGTCTCGGTAATCTCTAATTCCAGACAGGAGGCATCCAGCTCTGTCTCCTCTAGAATACACCGCACTGTATCAACTAAGTTCGATGTAAGGAATTGCTGCATGGATAGATTGACAGCCACCCGGAATTTCGGCATTCCCGAACGCTGCCAGCGTTTATTCTGCATACATGCCTCGCGGAGCACCCATTCACCTATCGGCACAATCAATCCCGTCTCTTCCGCTATCGGGATAAACGTATGAGGGGGAACCAAGCCGAATTCAGGATGATGCCATCTGATCAGCGCTTCAAGCCCGCGTATGCTTCCTGTTCGCACATCTATTTGCGGTTGATAATGCAGGATAAACTCTTTATTTTTTAACGCTCGATGCATCGACGTCTCTAATAGGATGCGCTCGTGCGGTTTTTTGTACATACTCTCGGCAAAAAAAACATACTTGTTTTTTCCGTTCTCTTTCGCACAGTACATCGCCGTATCGGCATGTATCAGCAGTGTTTCTACATCCGTTCCATCCTGCGGATATACGGCCACCCCCATGCTTGCTGTAATATGAAACTCGTAGCCGCTCATATTAAACGGCTCTTTAAATACATGAAGCAAGCGATCAGCAATACAAGCAATATCCGCTTCTTTTTCAATATGAGGCAGCAGCAGAATAAATTCATCACCGCTCATTCGCGCGACGATTCCCTGTGAGGTAAGCTGATTTTGCAGCCGTATTCCCACTTCCTTCAGCAGCCTGTCGCCATTGGAGTGGCCGAGCGTATCATTTATAAGCTTAAACCGATCAAGATCAATAAACAGCACCGCCATCTGTTTTTGCTGCTGCTCCGCTTCGCCAATACAGTCAAGAACCTTGTACTTAAAATAGCGGCGGTTCGGCAAAGCCGTAAGTTCATCATGATATGCTAAATAATTGTACTTTGCTTCTGCTTCATATCGTTCAGTTATATTGCGAAACTGTCCAAAGGCACCAATCACGCGTTTATGCTGATCATGAATGGGGAGGGCATCAAATAAACACACAAATCGCTCCGATGTTTCCTTAGCATGTAAAACGATTTCAACATCTTCATATTTCTTATCATGGACAACCACATCGGAGATATATTGACCAATCGCCTCAATTTGTTCCACGTTTCTTCCGACGATCTCACAGTACCTAACTCCTGTCATTCGTTCAGCAAATTGATTAAACTCCGTCACTTTTCCTTCTCGGTCCGTAACAATAATACCGTTGCGTGCGCTATCCATCATGATATGGTGCATCATATCCAACTGACGATTCTGCCTACGCAGCTGCAGTTCCCGTTCAATAGAACCCACAACCGTTGACAGCATTGTCAATAGAAGCTCATTCTGTGCAGATATGGTTGTCATGATCGTAACCGTACCCAACAGCCGCTCCCTATCCATATAACGAAATGGGACGGTATAACATGCGTTTTCATATAGAAACTCTTGATAATGATCATCACCTACCAACTGAATCGGGCGATTCTCGCGCAGGGCTAAAGCGACAGCGTTAGTTCCAATCGCTTCTTCTGTACACTGCATTCCAACCTGTATGCCCTGGCTGGAAATCAATGATTGAATGGCTTGATCTCCTTCAATATGAAGAATAAAACCTCTTTCATCAGTAACGATGAAAAGAATAGGTGCATCTTGTAGCATATGTGTCATCTGTTGGAAAAACTGCTGAACCACAGACAGGATTTCCTCATATTCCGCTTGTTTCCTTGTCAATTCTGCGCGGCTCATCATTGGAGAAAAACAAACGGTTCTAGCATGTGCTTCCACCTTCCGGCATCTCTCCCAAGATTCTATAATATAAGATGGTTTCTTTTTTTTCTCAAACATTCCATTTCCTTTCTTCTCTCTGATGATAATGAAAATCAATCTAAACCCCTACTCTTTTCATTATATCTTTCGATTCAGTCCATGTAATGCATAATCATTAATTTATTGCCATTTCCTCCATAAAATACTACAAAGGATATAGCATCCACATGGCAAACGACAAAAAAACAAGCAGAAGCCGAACAAAATCTGCCCGACTCCTGCTTGTTTTCGTTATAACGTTCTCTTCTTCACGCAAATCGCATCCTGCTCCACATCTACAGAGATGTGCTTGACATCCTCTTCCTCAATCACCACATCTGCGATACCATCTTCTACGTACTGCTGGATCATTCGACGCAGCGGCCGAGCACCAAAGGACGGATCATAGCCGAGTTCAGCCAACTTTTCCTTTGCCTCTTCTGTTACGGTGATGTCCATTCCCTGCTCTTTCAAATTCATTACGACATCTTGCAGCATCAAATCAACAATGTGCAGTAAATCCTCTTTGCCGAGCTGACGGAAGGAAACCACGCCATCGAACCGGTTCAGAAATTCAGGTCGGAAATACGATGCAAGAGAAGCCATGACGTCAGTCTCCTGCGGTGCGTTCTCTGCGCCAAATCCTACCGTAATCTTCTTCTCTGTTACACCTGCATTGCTTGTGGCAATAATGACTGTGTCTTTAAAGGCTACGGTGCGTCCCTGACTATCGGTTAAGCGTCCATCCTCAAGGATTTGCAGGAACATATTCTGCACATCCGGGTGCGCCTTCTCAATCTCATCGAGCAGAATAATGCTGTATGGGTTGCGGCGGACACGCTCAGTCAGTTGTCCCGCTTCCTCGTGACCCACATAACCCGGAGGAGAACCAATTAGTTTGGAAACGGAATGCTTCTCCATATATTCACTCATATCAAGCCGAATCATGGACTCTTTCGTACCGAACAACTCTTCTGCAAGGACCTTTGTCAGCTCTGTTTTACCAACACCGGTTGGTCCGACAAACAGGAAAGAGGCAATCGGGCGATTTTTCGGCTTCAATCCGGCACGGCTGCGGCGGATCGCTTTTGCCACCTGGCTAACCGCGTGAGACTGGCCGATGACTTTGCTCTCTAGCTTTTGCGCCAGATGCTTCATTTTTTGCTGCTCATCGCTCTGCAGCTTCTTCACAGGAATGCCTGTCTTACGTTCAATGATTGCCTGAATGTCTTCTACTGTCACAGCCGCTTGCTGCTTATTGTCCTCCATCTCATCAAGCTGCGCCAGCAGATGGTTCTCTTCATCCCGCAGACGAGCAGCGCGTTCATACTCCTCTTTGGCTGTCGCTTCCTTCTTCTCCTCGCTCACTTGCGCAAGTCGCGCCCGCATCTCTTCTGTCGTCTTTCCTGAGGTGCGAAGATTCACTTTTGAGCCTGCTTCATCAAGCAGATCTATTGCTTTATCCGGCAGGAAGCGGTCCTGAATATAACGATGTGACAGTTCCACGCAGGCACGGATCACTTCATCAGAGTAGGACACTTGATGATAGGACTCATATTTTACGCGCAGACCCTGTAGAATCTGCAGCGCTTCCTCTACGGTCGGCTCCTTGACCATCACCGGCTGGAACCGGCGCTCAAGCGCGGCGTCTTTTTCGATGGTTCGATATTCTTTGAGCGTCGTGGCTCCGATTACCTGCAGTTCTCCGCGGGCGAGCGCAGGTTTTAGTATGTTGCCTGCATCCATGGAGCCTTCGGCTGACCCCGCACCGACCAGCAGATGAATTTCGTCGATAAACAAGATGACATTCTTTCGACCTTGCAACTCTGCAATAATCTGCTTCATCTTCTCTTCAAATTGGCCGCGGATGCCGGTACCTGCGACAAGGGAAGCCACATCCAGCAGGTAGACCACTTTTCCCTTCAACTTAGCAGGGACTTGTCCTTCCGCGATTTTTAATGCCAAGCCTTCTGCAATCGCGGTCTTCCCAACACCCGGTTCTCCAATCAATACCGGATTGTTCTTATTGCGGCGGTTAAGAATTTCAATAACGCGCTCAATCTCTTCATCACGGCCAATCACCGGGTCGATAAGTCCAGCTTTTGCCGCATCGCTGACATTGCGTCCTACATCATCGAGAATTCCACCGTCCTGTCCATGGGATTGCGACTTCAGATTTCCTTGGGTCATGGACGGATCTTCCGGCATTCCTTGACCTTTGAAGAATTGATCAAATCCAGAAACGTTCGGGAATACACCTGATGGCATCCCTGTTCCTGCTTTACTTCCGAGTTTTGTATAGCACTCATGGCACAGGTATAACTTATGCACATGCTGTTGTTGTTGAATGTTCAAGAATACATTTGCTTGTTTTTGGTGGCATCGTTGACAAAGCATACATCATACCTCCTCTATTTATCGTCATTTTGACTTTGACTTTCTTTGATCTATTATCATTATACTTTGACCTTATCTGACTTTCAATAGAAAAATAAATAAAAATATACTCATACTATTCTGTTATTTCACGTTTGTTAATGGGGTTCATCCTGCTACCACTTGTCCGCAGTCCATTTTCTTATGGATGTAAGGCAGCAAAAAAGCGGAGAGCCGCCATACAGGCATCTCCCCGCTTTTCTTATTTTACGTCCGTTTTTTGTAGCTGCTGCCGCAACTCTTCTACGCTTGTCACAGGCGCCTGGCAGGCAAAATTCTCACATACGTATGCAGTGGCCCGACCATCCTGTACGGTCTTATCCGCCAACATCGGTGCAAGTGAGCGAGCTTTTTCTCGTATCTCGTCTGTTACTACGGATACGACAGCGTTTGGCATGTAATGGTTCCGTACTTCTCGGACCATCTTCTCGGCCGCTTCTCGGTTCGGTGCCGCAATCACGATTTCTTGTGCCGGACCAAATAAAAATTGCACCGCCAACATAAAGTACGCATGGGCCTGCGGATGAAGCGCCGCATCACCTGCGAGCGCCTCCATATGCGCGTCTGCCATACGTACGATCTCCTCCTGACCCGTAAGACGGGAGAGACGAAGGAGATTCAATGCGGCTACAGAATTGCCGGACGGCATCGCGCCATCATACAACTCCTTCGGACGCATAAACAGCTCTTCACTGTCGCTTCCATAAAAATAAAACGCACCGTCTGTCTCATCCCAAAACAATTCGATCTGACGCTGCTGCAGCTCCAACGCATAAGCCAGATAATCCAGCTCAAAGGTCGCTTCATACAGTTCAAGCAAGCCCCAGATCATAAACGCATAATCATCCAAATAACCGAGGAACGCAGTATCGCCGTCCCGGTACCTCGCCATCAAGCGTCCATCTGTCCGCTGCAGCTTGTTTTGTATGAACTGGGTGGCCTTCGCGGCCGCTTCCGTATACATCGACTCATCAAGCACGACCGCACCGCGCGCCAAAGCGGCGATCATCAGTCCATTCCAGGCGGTAAGGATCTTATCATCCTTATGCGGATGGATGCGCTTCTCCCGTGCGTCAAATAATTTTCCTCGGCACTTTTCGATAAACGATTTCAGTTCGCCATGCGTCATGCCTTCTCCCTGTACCGCTTCGGCAAGTGATTTATGGACAAGGTTCGGAATGCTGGTGCTATGTTCAAAATTGCCGTAATCCATGATGTCATAGATACGGTTGAAACGGGCGCCGTCTTCTTCACCAAGAATGGCATGTACTTCTTCCGGCCGCCATACATAGAACTTGCCCTCTTCCCCTTCTGAATCCGCATCTTCCGCCGAATAGAAGCCGCCTTCCGCATCCGTCATATCCCGCAGCACATACGTAAAAATCTGCCGAGCTACCTCCGCATACTCCTCTTCTCCGGTCGCCTGGTATGCATCCAGGTAGATCAGCGCCAGCAGCGCATTGTCATACAGCATCTTCTCAAAATGCGGCACAAGCCATTGCTGATCGACCGAATACCTCGCAAAGCCAAATCCGATATGATCATACATGCCGCCCCGGCGCATCCCATCTAGTGTCTTTGTCACCATGTCCAGCGCTTTTGCTTCACCGCTCAGCTTCCAATGCCGCAGAAGGAATGACAGGTTATGCGGCGATGGGAACTTTGGCGCCTGTCCAAATCCGCCATATCGGGAATCGAACGTGCTTTCATACTGCTTATATGCTTCTGTGAGCGTTTTTTCGGTTAATTCTCCGCTGCCTCTTGTGCTAATCGCATGTTCCTGCAAGGCCTGAACAATTTTCTGTCCAGTGCTCGATACCCGCTCCCGGTCCTCATCCCATTTTCCGCGAATTTGCTTAAGTACATCCATCAGGCCCGGCCGGCCGTGTCGGCTTTCCTTTGGGAAGTAGGTGCCTGCGAAGAACGGTTCCTTGTTCGGTGTCATAATAACGGTGAGCGGCCACCCGCCTTGTCCAGTTAAAGCTTGGCAGACTGTCATGTAGATTTGATCAATGTCGGGACGCTCTTCACGATCTACTTTAATGGGGATGTACTGTTCATTGAGAAGATTGGCAACTTCCTGATCCTCAAAGCTTTCTCGTTCCATGACGTGGCACCAGTGGCACGTTGAATAGCCTATCGAAAGAAAGATTGGCTTATTTTCTTTATGCGCTTTTTCAAACGCCTCTTCTCCCCATGGATACCAATCAACCGGGTTGTAGGCGTGCTGCAGTAAGTAAGGTGACTTTTCATGGATCAGGCGATTCGGATTTCCGTTTTCATGGGTTGCGCTCATTATGTACCTCCCAACAGGATTCTCTTTCCTCTAGTATATACACAATGATGGAATGATTAACACAATTTGTCTTTACTAAACTGTGATCGAGAATCTTTGTCCAAGACGTCCTTCTAAACTATACAGATGAACCTACGAACAAAGAGTTTAAGTTGAGCTGCTTTTTATTCTCGACTTAACTTATTGGTCGTAATGCCAGGTCATTTTCTTATAAAAAAATCATAGAGCCTGTATTAGGGTAAGACTTTGCGGCCTATCTTACATCATGCCGCCCATCAAACAACCTGTAAAACTTTAAAAAATCGCTTTAAAGAATGGTTTGATATCAATGTTTTTGGAATTTATTTTAAATAGCATTGAGTCATAATGAAAAGTACTATGAAAAAAAGTATGAGTTTTTCACTCATTGATAAGTCAGATAAGCTAGGTGGCTTAGTGTTAATAACATTATCAGCGTACTAGTCTGTATTAGTCTGATACATCTGTTTATAGGTAATAACAGCAGCAATAATTTTCTTTTGCTTAACTTATCCTCTTAGTTCAAGGAATACATTTTCTTTGATCATTGAGGCGGTTGAAGAAAGCTGTGTAGTACCTGTCTGTTTGTATTTTCTTTGTTGAATTATCTCCCTTTAAGGCATTCTCAGAGGAAACATACGCGCTATATTCAATTGCTTTACATTCAATTAAGAAAATATGATCTTCAAAAACAAGCATATAATCACATATTTTTTTGTCTGTATATCTTCTTAGTTGCTTTTCATTAAATATCTGAGCTGCTGGTATGAAAAATTTCAACAATTGATGAACGTAACGTTCAAAGGCATCTCCAAATTCCTTTCCAAAATCTCCGGGGATTTCTTTTTTACATATATCAAATATGCCTTCAATTACCTTTCTCATAAGCAATTCTTTATGAATAGACAAATAGTGAGAATCATTTATCTTTAGTAGGGGCTTATCCAGAAAAGCTCCCTGAATATAAGTATCAAAGAAAAGCGCTTGAGTTTGCCCTACTTCTTTTCTTTTCTATATTCTGATTATACTTTTTCACTTCATTAGGTGTTATCGAATTTATTTCGAAAAAGTATTTTATGGCCTCATCTTTTATGAATTTCTTGTTAGCACTTGTAAAATATTCTTTGGTAGTAATTTTAGGCTTTTTTTATTAATACTAGCGTGAACACCGAAGCCCGTTAGTTTGATGTTCTATTCGGGTTGTCCTTTCCGTCCCATCTTTTTGCCGTCTTTCATCGCTCTTTTTTCGCCTTCCCCTGTCCAGAAAAAAAGTGTCTAAAACTTTTTTAATTTTAGACACTCTGAATTTAAGGTGCTTCCAAGATTCTTTCAGAATTTTTTCCAATAAAATAAACTCTCATATAGCTAGATCTTAACAATAATTTTCTTAACGTTAAATATATAGTTGTTTTACATCTGTTACGACTTTATAATGAACATCCTCTAGGCTATTAAAGTGCGCTTGACCACAATCAATTTTCATATTTTCTGTTCCACGCCGCTCTTCTTCTTCTTCTGATCCTTTTGTTTCAGCAATAAAATAAATTCTATCTTCACTATCTTCTTCCTTTACAATTGCCCAATCGGGATTGTAAGTTCCAATTGGCGTATTTATCTTAAACCAATTAGGTAACTTTAAATAGAATTTTATTTCACGTGTCCTCTCTAACTGTTCAGCAAACATTCGTTCAACAGCAGAATCTACTTCAATGCCGTCATAAATTGATTTTGTATTTGAAGTATTAACAACTCGTAATATATAACTTTCAATTTCTTTACTTTCAAATAGTTGCATCTCATAATAGCCATCTTGAATACGCTCATATTTAATTCCACGGACCATTAACTTCGTTAAAACCGTTTGAATATCGTGGATAGCCTGCTCAATAAACCGTTGTGGATTAATAAATAATTGTTCATAATTCTGAGCACGTTGTAGAATCTCAATAATCGTGCTGCGTTTTAATTGCGTTACACCTTGAATAGCATCAACAATATTAGGAATTGATAATCCTGTTACTTGTATATTTTTACTTGCTTCTTTATTAGCATTTCCTGAAATGCCTTCTTTTGTTACATTCATGTCAACGTCGAACACACGGATTTTTGGACGCTGCAATCTTATCGATGCTATACGGGAAGATGCATTATCAATTAATTCTTCAGTATCAAAATTTACCGAGTACTTAGTTTTTTGTTTAATTTTGTCCCATATCTCTAAAAACGCTGTGTTCTCTTTCCACTTTGGCAGTAATTTCACTAATCTTTTTTCACGATTATTATCCACCATAGATTTCTCAAAAGCATATCCTGAATCCTGCATTTCAGTTTGCAGGGCCCTTGCAAAGTCCTCATAGTGTTCATTAGCTATAATAGTTAACCGATTGATTTGCATATCTGTACACCGGGTTCCGGATTCATTTACTGGGAGTCTTAGTCCTCGCCCCAATTCTTGGCGTTTCTTAATCTCAGAAAATGTTTCGTTGAGTGTGCAAATTTGAAAAACATTTGGATTATCCCATCCCTCACGTAACGCTGAATGGCTAAAAATAAATCGAATTGGCTCTTTTAAAGAAAGCAACTTTTCTTTATCTCGCATAATCTTATTATAAGTCTCATCATCTGGTTTAGTGTTGCCTGATGTATCTTTAGGTTTATTTCTATCTTGTGAAAAATAACTTCCCTGCGCACTTTTGGCATCTGGCAGAGACATTTCTTTAAATTCTTCTTCATTTTTAATATGTTCATAGAGCTCATAGAACCATTGACGTATCTTCCCATCTTCATTAGCATAATTCGCTACTTTATCAATAAACACTAGCGATAATACTTTTAAACGTTGCCCCTCAGGAAGCTGTCGTACAGCCTTTTCTTTCCGAAAGTGAGCACGTATTGTCTCTTCCAATTGTACTTTCATCATTTCATCTCTATCTACACCAGAAATTTCTCCCTTCCTAACAGTTATTCCATTAGAAAAGCGAATCCATTGCTCACTATGGTGTATTCTCTCAACTATATATCCTTGATACAAATGACGTCCGTTACTTTTATCATACAGATCGTCTTTTGATTTCACAGAGATTTTTTTTCGTTTAACAGACCCATCTTTTTGTAGTTGGTCGATTATCAATTGAGCTGATACAGTTGTTTTATTTGCTTTGGTCTCTTTTAATTCAATATACGGCTTGTTAAAATCTTCCTCCGACACAACCGATGTGACACCAATTCTTTTTACTAGTTTTAAATCGTAAGCTTTGACTGGATCAAGACGATAAAGAAGCTGGTAAGTATTTTTGTGAGTCGCAGAATAACGTAATTTCACAAGTGGATTTAAAGATTTTATCGCTAGTTTACTGTTTTCGTTCTCCATATTCTGTGGCTCATCCATGATAATTATTGGCTGTGTCTGTTGAATAAATTTAATAGGCTCTAAGCCACCCATATCTTCACTTGGTCTATTAATTATATTTGCTTCTCGGTTAAACGAATCTAGATTCATAATCATAATTTGCAGTGTATTAGATTGCGCAAACTGACGTAGCATTGTTAACTTTTTTGAATCATAAATATAAGAATCGTATTGTACATTGTCATAAATTTTTTTAAAATGATCACGCATCAATTCTAATGACTTCTGTACCCCTTCTCTAATTGCAACCGATGGCACTACGATAATAAATTTACTAAATCCATATTTCTGATGTAGCTCAATAATAGTCCGTAAATACACATATGTTTTACCGGTTCCTGTCTCCATTTCAATTGAGAAGTCATAGCTTTGAATGTCTTCTACGCTTTGAGCTGTTACATTTATTTTATTATCTTGTTGGACATTCCTTACGTTTTCAAGGAGTGCTTCATCACTAAGGACCAATTGATTAGCTCTTCCAAGAGAACCTTCGAGAGTTTGTTGACCTGGAAGAGAAAGCTGAAAATGATATTGAGTATTAGGTTGTCCTTTAAATAATTCTAAGACTGATTTAATTGCTTCGAGCTGGTGATGCTGATCGTCTACAAATTTAATTTCCATATTTATTCCCCTTAAATAGTACGGAACTCAATACTTTGCTCTTTTAGCTGAAGTTCAAAATTTTTCTTTTCATCGTCTGAATTGAATGCTTCATCGAGTATCCAAACTTGTGATAGATTCATTTCTTTTATTTCTCTTAGTAAGTTAGACGATAACTTATCTCGATTAACGTAAATTAGAATGGTATGCCCTTCTTGCTCAACCTTAAAGAAATAGCTACCTTCAAAATCATGTTTTTCAATTCTAGCCGTTAATTCGAAACCACTTTTTAATAGAACTTCATACATTACATCCTCTGACGTTCTACCAACCTTAATAGGATCTTTCCATGCTTCTATTTGTATTGAAAGCTGTTCAGGAGTAGCTACGTTGTGGTCCCATTTATTAAAGTTGCTTGAATCCAAAGTAAAATACTTATATTTAGTCGGCTCTCCTAATTTCTCTGAAGCTCTTTCAATTCGTTCTCGTGTGATATCTATTATTGTATTGAAATTCTCATGTTCAACTTTCTCAGGTAACTGCACTAAGATATATTTCCGATGCCCTTCGTCTTCTTTGTTCAATTCCATAACAGCGTGTGCAGTTGTACCAGAACCGGCAAAGAAATCCATTATGATATCATCTTTTTCCGTAAATTGATCTAATAATTTCTTTATTAAAGTTAAAGGCTTAGGATATGTGAAAAAGCTATCTCCAATCAAATCTTTTAAGATTCTAGTACCCTCTTCGTTTTTCGGCGACTCAATTTGGTACTTGTCTTCAAGTTTTTCTTCTTGATTTGAAGTTTTCTTCTCAATTATCCAGGTTGATAATGGTTTCCTTTCCCTTTTAGCATCTTCAGGATAACTTTTCAACCTAGGACTAGTCATATTACGATCAGGAAAATCTTCCGGAAATAAAACTTTTCCTTCTTTGATTTTTTCTTCCATCGTCGGTGGGTAGTATGCCCATACCCTGCCTTCTGGAGGGTAATAACCCGTTCCTGTTTCTGGATGTCTCAGTTCATACCATTGTCCAGGTCTCATACTTTTATTCATACCTACAGTTAGTGGCATACTAGCAAATAGACGACCATTTTCGTCAGGGATACTATACTTTGACATATCACGCTCGTCGCCTTTTATATAAACTTCTTGAGGATTTTTAGAATAAGCTAATACATATTCGTGATCGGCTGAAATCCATGAAGAAGACATACTCGAACCAATACGCCTCCGCCATACAAAAGTTGCCAAATGACCTTCTTCTCCAAAAATTTCATCCATTACTTCTTTTAGATGACCATATTCATTATCGTCAATTGAAACTAAAATTACGCCATTGTCAGTCAATAGGTTACGAGCAACTACTATTCGCGGGTATATCATATTTAACCATTTAGAGTGTTTCCGGCCCGATAACTCTATATCACTTGAAATTATCTGTCCTTCATTATCTATTTGCTGTGTCTGTTCAAGATAACTTCTTATCGGATCGCTATAGTCATCTTGATAGACAAGGTCGTTACCCGTATTATAAGGAGGGTCGATGTATATGACTTTAATCTTTCCGTAGTAAGATTTTTGAAGTAATTTTAAAGCCTCAAAATTGTCACCTTCAATTATGATGTTATCAGCGTTATCATAGTTGGATGATTTATCTATAACCGGGCGTAAAGTTCCTTCACTAATTGTCTGGGTCGATTTAATCGCTTTAGATTTCCCTAACCATTGAAGTCCAAACTTCTCTACCTCTTTATCTGCATCAATTCCTAACAATGATTTAAGCATGTCAAAATTTAATTGATTATCCTGAAATGCTGAAGGCACTATACCTTTAAGTTTAGTTAGAATATCTTCTACATTTGAAAATGAATCATTTCTTATCATTACAATTCCTCCATAGTCTCTAAATGCTGATAATTGTTATAGGGTTAACAATTACACAATCTATTGGATATTCTCTTATCCGTTTTTTTGTAATTAATTCAGGCTTTTTCTTTTTATAGTATCTAATGTTAAGCCCTCGCCGTTCTTCCACTCAATCCATCCATTAGCATTTCTCCCGAGTACAATAGCAGCGGCTCGACTTGGTGAAGTAAATAAATAATCTTTTTGAAAAAGGTACTTTTCCTCACAGAGAGAAACTATCTTATCTTGTATAAGGCCCTCTCTTATTGTGATTAAATAGGAATGAATACTTTTTGAATTACTTTTAGACATTTGCGAACCTTTAAATACAACAAATCCTTCTTCACTATATTCGCCTTTTGCCTCTAGTCCCTTTCCCCTGCAATAAAAAATGTTGTTTTTCTCCTCTTCTTCGGTTGTCTCTTTCGTTTTTCTCAATTCATCTAGAATAGGATAGCCAAAGGTAGACAATAAAACCTTCAATGTTTCAAAAATGTCAATTAAATCGTATTTTCTCCATTCTGGAACAAACGAGCTTACAGGGATGGTTTGATCTAATTTATAACGGTTCACCTCTTGAGCTTTTTCAAAAGATAACCGTTCTAAAAATTTCACGTCAGTTTTTGTAAATTGATTTTGATTATTGTTATTAACAATAATAATAGCAACTTCCCAAAAGTCTTTCTCACGATTATGTTGTTTAAGACGTTCAAAGCAGTTTTCAGCTTCCCCTATATAAGCTTTTAATGTAGCTTCATCCTCTTCTTGTCCAAAAAGGAAATATAGTCCGACATTCATAACTTCAGGACGTTTACTTGCTTCGTTTAATTTGTTTCTTGGAATAAATACTGCCTGCACGGTTCTATTTGTAATCTCGGCTATTTTAATTCCCGTGGGTGATCCAAATGGTAAAAAAATCTGTATTGTTCTTCCTTGCATATCAAACACTTCCTTTTTTCTTGTTAGGTGTGTTTTTTTACTTTTTAGTTTAACCGTATTTATTGTACCAGAACTAAGCTTAATCATTTCTCATTCATACGTACGCTAATTAGATCCACTCCGCCTACCCAAGGAACATATTATTCAAACTTTTATCATCACCAATAATATACATTTTTTTGTAACGTCATGAATGTTTTCCCGAATAACCATTTGAGGAATTGTGATCAGAAAAGTTCCATTCGGAGGTATATCTATTATTATCGATTTCCACCTTGAAAATCGGTATTTACCTTTTCCTTTCTTATAAACACTCAATAATTTCTTAATAGTTATGGTCTATTATTTGGATCGCTATCTGTTCAATGAAACAAGAGACTACCTGCTCATAATTTTCAATTTACCACAAAAATAAATGAAATTTTATTAATGATCATAATCAGGGGTGTTGATTATCCAGTTTCAGACAAACCCCTCCCGTACAACTGTTTG
>NZ_JBFTXJ020000019.1 GCF_041379945.2 Aneurinibacillus sp. REN35
GCACACATCGAGTGTCACTGTTCAGTTTTCAAGGAACTTATTAGTACGCTTTCGCACCGCGCTGTATCTCAGCGGCGACTTTATTAATTTATCACACTGTCACCTGATAAGTCAATAGGTAACTTGCATTTGTTTATGATAAATTTTCATTTGTTCTACCATGAAACAAAAAAATAAAAGCCCGCCGCAACGGACTTTTAATAATATATCATAGCATTCTCAGTCATGTCAAGAGTCCTACAAAATAAATTGCTTAATGATTACCAAAGCAGCTAAGCCAGGAAAGCCTAAAAAACCTGTCACTGTTACCGTTACTGGATTAATTGGAATTTCAAAGGTAAACGATTCTGCAACAAGATTGAAGAGAAAAAGAATCATGCTGCCCACAACTAAGTTTCCAACTACCCAGCCGATCCACTTTACCCATCTCCAACTGGCCTGATTCATTACAATAAAAACGAGACCAGCCACAGCAACGACAATTCCCAGTGTCAAGCTGTCCACTTTTCCTCCCCTTCCTATTCAAACTAACAACTTCAGCAATCTACACTACCTTGTTATTGAAAAAAATAAATGAGTACGGTGATGGTGTTGTTCAATGCATGAAATAAAATCGCTGCCCAAATACTTCGATAATAATGGCGCAGAAAACCAAGCATCAATCCCATCATAAATAGAGGCGGGAAAAGTACAGGGTCCACATGAATCGCACCAAACAATAAACTTGAACCAATAATACCTGCCAAGGCACCAAAGCGACGAACAATCGCTGTCTGTAGTACACCACGGAACATCACTTCTTCAGCAATCGGTACAAATAGACCCACTAAGAGCACTTCTAGAATGCCTGTGATTATACTGTTGTTTTTAGCTTGAAGTACTTCTCCAGAAATCTGCTCTTCTCTCCAGGAATCAAGCTCAAAATTAAAGTAATCCGCAATCGGCACTGTAATGATCGAATCTAATAAAAATGTAGAAAATAAATAAAAAAGAAGAACTGTAAAGAATAATTGCTTTCCTTTAATCGGACGGACAAAGCCGATATCATGCAGCCGCCCTCTAAATAGAAGCAGCGCAAACAGCATCATCATACACTGCGGAAGAAACCCTTCTACAAACCCTAAAATCGATTGCTCTGAAAACCACGGATATGGAAAAAACATGTACAGCAACAGAATCAGACCACACGCTACTTGATACAGAGCAAAATAGTACATAGCATATTTCCCAGAAACCCCTGCTTCCCATCCGGGAAACTCATTCCGTATTGTTTTCAACAGAGCGGGAATATAGAAAAATGCGGGCGCAATACTGAAGAATACTGTACTTAAAAAAAGAAGAAAACCTAATAAGGACATACCATCGGAAGACTCTACACGCCACTTCCCATCCTCGGTGGACACCCACTGCAGAAATGAGAACTCCAGCATGAAGCTGCTAACATAGCCTATAAGCAGCAGTACAGCCGAATAAAACGCAATCTTCTCCCACCGCTCTTGTCTATTCACATATTCACCTCGCCATCTGTACAAACTTATTCACGTTGTCCCACAAAAAGAACAAGCCAACAGAAAAAGCGATGGCTCAACACCTCTCCGTCCCCTCTTCGATAATAAAGAAAGAACAACCACGTGTTGAACTCACCGCCTTATTCTTTACCTCGGGCAAAACGATACCTCTATAGCTCTCTTCTTCCTTCTAGAGCTTTAGAGATTGTTACTTCGTCCGCATATTCTAAATCTCCGCCAACCGGAAGACCGTGTGCAATTCGAGTAACACGAATACCGAACGGCTTTACAAGGCGGGATATATACATCGCTGTGGCTTCCCCCTCAATGTTCGGGTTCGTGGCCAGGATTAACTCCTTTACTTCCTCATCCTCTAAACGACGAAGCAGTTCCGGAATACGGATATCCTCCGGCCCAATCCCCTCCATAGGAGAAATTGCTCCATGCAGCACGTGATAATATCCATTATATTCCCGCGTCTTTTCCATCGCAATTAAATCTTTTGGCTCTTGGACAACACAAATAATCGATTTATCACGGGACGTATCCGAACATATCCGGCATGGATCTACATCCGTAATATTCTGGCATACAGAACAATACACCAGATTGCGTTTGGCATTAACCAACGCCTTGGCGATCTCTAGAACCTCGTCTTCCTTCATGCTTAAAACAAAGAAAGCCAGACGCGCTGCCGTCTTCGGTCCAATGCCTGGCAATTTCATAAATCCATCGATTAGCTTTGCTATTGGTTCAGGATAATACACACAGCTCTCCTCTATATCTTTAGAATAAGCCCGGCAGGTTCATTCCTCCGGTAAACTTGCCCATGCTCTTCGATACCATCTCATCCGCTTTATTCATTGCTTCCGTTACAGCAGCCAACACCAAATCTTCAAGCATTTCCACATCATCTGGGTCTACTGCTTCCGGTTTAATTTTAATGCTCATAATTTCTTTATGACCGTTAGCGACTACCGTGACCATGCCGCCACCGGATGTGCCTTCTACTGTCTGATCTTTCAGTTCCTCCTGCGCCTTTTGCATCTGCTGCTGCATCTTTTTCATTTGTTTCATCATATTTTGCATATTTCCGCCACCGAACATATTTGTTCCTCCTAATCTTTTATATCTACCAGTTCTTCGCCAAATAGCTTCATCGCTTCCTCAACCACAGGTTCAGCTTGCGGCTCCGTTTCCACATCCGTCTGATTTTCTTGCTTAGACGGACCGACAGACGCCTCAATCTCTTTCCACTGGTTCTCCATCAATGTAAACAATTCAACAGGCCGATTGATAAATCCTTTTACAACTTCCTCAATAAGCTGTTTATTCAGCTCGCGGGCCGTCGTTTCACAATGAATAACGCTTTTAAAGCAAATGACCAGCCCATCCTGGGATAAAGCGACGGGAATTCCGTCAAGCAGCCATGCATGCAGACGTACGCTTTTTGCCTTTACCTGCTGCAAAATATCCGGCCAAATGGAACGAAGACGGTTCAATTGAGGGTCAATGGAAGCGGAAGCAACCTCACGAACCCGCCCTACCGGGATCTTGACAGTCGGCTGTACGCTCGAACGTCGTGCCTCTCTTCGAGGGACAGACGCAGACACGGAATCCGCAGCGCCGCCACCTGCTGCGAGCTGCTTAATCTGCCGTTCTAGCTCCGTAATGCGCTGCTTGAGCTGATTGACCTCTTCCGAAGAGGTCGCTGCAGGAGGATGAGCTCCTTCATGGGATTGCAAAGTTCCTGATGAGTAAGGCGCTTCCGTCTGGCAAAGCTGAATTAGAATTAGCTCTAACATAATCCTTGTCTGACTTGCACGCTTCATATCATTCTTCGCCTGATTCAGCTTATCGATGATCTGAAAAAGACGGGAGCGCTCTGCATGCTCGCCCAGTTCTTGAAATCGTTCATCTAATATGATCCGGTCTTGAATCTCTTCTAGTTGAGACGCTGTCTTATACAACAGCAGATCACGGAAATAAAAGAGCAGATCATCGAGGAATTGCTCCGGGCTTTTGCCACTCTGCACAAGCTGCCTTACGACGTCCAACGCCTCAGATGCGGAACCTTGCATAATATGATGCGCTGTCTCAGCCAACGTCACTTGCGATGCAGAACCGGTAATGGCCATGACATCTTCAAGACCGATATGATTGCCTCCAAATGATAACGCTTGATCCAAAAGGCTTAACGCATCCCGCATACCACCTTCTGCCATCCGTGCAATGAATGTCAGGGCTTGATCGGCTACCTCCACATCTTCATCGGCAATCGCTTGCTTCATTCGATCAACAATCTGCGCGCTGCCAATGCGGCGAAAATCAAACCGCTGACAACGTGAGATGATTGTAGCTGGAAGCTTATGCGGATCAGTAGTCGCCAGAATAAAAATCACATGGGCCGGTGGTTCTTCCAGCGTCTTCAATAACGCATTGAACGCTTCCGGGGTCAGCATGTGTACTTCATCTACAATATATACTTTATACCGAACCTGGGTGGGAGCGTATTTCACCTTATCCCGAATATCACGGATTTCTTCGATCCTGCGGTTAGAGGCAGCATCAATCTCCATGACATCTACAACTGAACCCTCTGTGATACCCATACAGGCAGCACATGTATTGCAAGGCTCCGCAGCAGGACCATTTTCGCAGTTAACCGCTTTAGCCATAACTTTTGCGGCGCTCGTCTTTCCGGTTCCGCGGGGTCCGTTAAACAGATATGCATGTGAGAATCTTTGCTCTCTTAACGCATTTTGCAATGTCCTTGTGATATGCTCCTGGCCTACGATATCGGCGAATGTCTGGGGCCGCCAGATTCGATACAATGCCCGATAAGCCATCTTGCATCGCCATCTTTCTTGCGTCACATAAAAATGCACGCAGATAATAAATAAATTATACAGCCATTATTATATCATTTTACTGGTTGGACAGAAAAGGGAAAGAGAAGGATTAACAGGAGGGAAGAATAATATGAAACGTTGTGCCGTAGCCTTTGTTTGATACACGGATCGTACCGCCCATATCATGAATGATTTTTTGGCATACAGGTAGGCCAAGACCTGTTCCTTCTTCTTTTGTGGTAAAAAACGGTTCGAAAATTTTATCAGCTAAATACGGTGGGATACCAGGGCCTGTATCATGAATATTGATCTCTATGTGACTTCCCATAGGAAAAATCTTCACTGTCAGCGTTCCTTTTCCTCCCATTGCTTCCATACCGTTCTTACTAATATTGAGCAGGACCTGCTTTAATAGCTCGCTATCCCCCATAACCGGCGGCAGCGTTCCTTCTTTTTTCACGATAACTTCGACACCACGTAAAAGTGCTTCATTCTCTACGATTGGAAAGATCTCCATGCACACCTGTTCAATATCAACAACTTTATATTGTATTTCCTTTTGTTTGCTTAACAGTAAAAACTCGCTGACCAGATCATTGATTCGTTTTACTTCAATCAGCATAATATCCGTATACCCTTTTTCCTTTTCTAATCCGGCCTCAGCGAGAGATCTGCTCATCATCTGCAAAAATCCATTAATGGATGTAAGTGGGTTGCGGATTTCATGCGCTGTACCCGCAGCAATCTGTCCAATCATGGCCAGCCTATCGCTTCGCTCAATCTTATCGGCGAGCGAGCGCATATTCGTTACGTTCTTAAATAAATAATAACCGCCTTTAATCTGCCCTGATGAATCCCTGATTATGTCCGAATCAACAAGTAATTCAAACCGCTGATTGCCATTGAACCAGGAATACGCCTTGTCTGTCACCGTAACACCTTTTAATATCGCAGAGGAAATAAACCCCTGGTCTTCTTTCATACCAGGAAAAGCCTTTTCAATCGTCTGATTAATCACATGCTGTTTCTCGACCCCGAGAATAGTACACGCAGCTTTATTGATTTCCGTAATGCGGGCGTTTTCATTTAATATGATTGCACCTAAATTCATATCCTTAATCATCTGCGGATAAAAATACGGGAGTAACACATTATTAGAAGCCTCTTGAATAGACGGAAGAAGAAAAAAGTGGAGGCCATCCTCATGTTTGGCATCACTGCAGATAATTAAATCGCACATACAAGTATCACCTGAATATAATTTGAAAAGTCCGCGCGGTATACGCTTCAATTTCGTCTGCATCCTGTTACAGTAGCGCACCCATGATGCAAAGGTATCTTTAGTCACAAACAAATCGCGGAATGTCTTCTGCTTTATTTCTTTATATGTATGTCCAGTAGCCTGAAGCATAGCGGCATTAGTCTCTACGATGTTTCCCTCTCCATCGAAAAAAGCGGCAGCAAAAGGAATATTGTGTAATTGATGCCTCATCTCATCGATATCAATTTCCACTTGAAATAAGTTTCCAGGCATTTCTTTCTCACCCCACCGCTGGCGATATTTGCATAATTGTTATATTCGGTTTATTTTTATAATCTCCTTTTTGTTTTCCGATAATGTTACACAAATTAGACAAAATAAAAGCTCTCGGTGTAGAGTACACCGAGAGCTTTATAAAATTATAGCCGCACACCTGTCGTCGATACGCTCATCCGAGCGGCCCCGTGCAGTTAGCTCAAACCAGGCCACCCTGCGGCACACGGAAGGATCCACTTATGGCTGCTTCCTTCCGGACCTGACCAGGTTCATGGGTTCCCGTTGCGCAGGACCCGGTTCTCAACACCACTTACACAGACCTGACCTCACATGAAGCGCACCTCAGACAGGAATTCAACCCCGCTACAGCGGATTGCGGGTACAGGGCACCGCTACCTCCCCGTCTAGTGCGACAAACTTATACACTTGATTATGCAGCATGGCTGCCTAATCATCTTATCAAAAAAGAAAATGGAACGCAAGCAGTCATCCCGGACTGCTTCTACACAATTTTTTGCACAGGAAGAAAAACCTTCATCTACTCCTTTTTCTCTTCTACTTTATCGAAATTCACCAATTTATCTACTTCTTGAATAATCTTAGCGGCTTTATCAAAGGAGGCTTTTCCTTTGGTGATGTATGTATTTACTTCGACGAGTATACCGGTCACTTCAATTAAATCAAGAGAATCCATATACTTTTGCAACTCAGTTACCTGTTTCATCACATCATATGCCAATTGAGTCGTGTACGGTTTCTTTGTCATCTCCGCAATGTCTGCGATCATGACCCGAACAACAGGAAGTGTCTGTCCCTTAGATGGCGACGTGTCTTCTGGAATTTTCGTAGCCCGTCCTTCTCGATTGATGACAACCCCATTCGTATACTTCGCATCCCCTGTAAGCGGATCAATTGTCATTCTATCGGGCTGTCCCTTTTTCGGTTTTTCTAGCGGCTTTTCAAACGGCTGTTCAATTAAGGAAAACGTCTCCTGGATTTTCTCTAGTCGATAATCAGATACGGGGATTTTTGGCTTTTCTATCCTCTGTAATACCAGACGCTTACGCATCTCCTCCTCAAACTGAGATGGAGTAGTATTCTCGTCGATATTCACTTGGTAAGGTGGTTCATTCATAGGCACAATATCTGTAATTCCTTCATCTTCCGCCTGGGCGTTCTGCCAGACAGCAGACGTAATAAATATGCCGGCACTTGTAAGAGACGTAGCAACAATCAGGGACAACACGATATTTCTCTTTCTCATACAGGATTCTCCTCTTCCATACTTCTCCTGAAAGGGAACAAGCCTTCTCTCTTCTGAAATTCCTCTTACTTTATCTCCTCACATTAGTCAAGAGATTTTTTCTCTCTGACTAAGGAATATGCATGTTCTACAAGACGAATTTCTCGAATGCTCTCCCAATCATTATCTATCTCTTCTATAATGCACCTGACCAGCCCAGTATAGCAAGCATGCAGATCGGCCTGAGTTAGACAGGCTTCAAATACCGCGCAATAAATGTCCTGTTTCCCCATGATAATATACCCCCAACAAGATGAATAAAATTGGTTAAATAGTATTACTTTGGATTTTACGGTTGAAATATTGTTAAGTAAAGAGATTCGACAAAAATTCTTATTGATTTACATAAAAAAACGCCTCCGGTTTTTAACTGGAAGCGATTCTTTATTTTTATATCCTATGCTTATTTTGCTTTTTGCTCATGTAGAACATTTTGCATCACAATATGTAGCAGATATTCCCCAAAAGCAACCGCAGCGGCGGCAATAAGAGAAGCTTGTAACACAGGTGTATCCGGATTAAAAAAACCAAGACCGATTAGATAGATGATAAAAAATGCAATAATAAAATCGGCAATTGTTGCAATGAGATTACTGGTAAGCGGTAAAATAATCAAATCCCCTATATAATAACCAATGATGCACAGAAGAAAACTCATGCCTACTATGTCCCTGATGTCTTCTTGGTAAAACAATCCCAGCACAAAAGCTAACATGCCTGTTACTGCCACCACTTTGATTATAATTGTATCGATACTCTCCAATGGTTCATGCACTCGTATCATCCCTTTTACCAGTACTTTTCATATTTATGGTTGCATGGTTATCGGGATTTTATTCACCACTAAACCGAAAGAGGAGAGGTTAAATCGCCACTTCCATCTTGATGGACGGATGGTGCTGGTATTCAATCAACTGAAAATCATCAATGGTAAAATCATCAAAATTCTTTATCTCTGGATTCATCCAAAGAGTAGGGGCAGGGTAAGGCTCACGTTCAATCTGCTCCTTCAATGGTTCAATATGCTTCTCATAAATATGGGGATTATTAATATTGAACGTTAACGTGCCGAGCTGATAGCCTGTTACCTGCGCGATCATCCGTTGTAATACATAGTACTGGAACACATTAAACGGATTTCCCAATGCCATATCATTACTGCGAACTTGAACAACCAGGTGAAGTTGACCATTCTGAACGATCCATTGATTGGACCATACACACGGATATAACTGCATCTGCTCCAAGTCGTCAATATTCCATAAGGAAATCACATTTCTTCGGGATGCAGGATTGTTTTTTAATTCATGTATAAGATTATGAACCTGGTTGGTAATCCTGCCCTTGATCATGATTGGTTTTCCTAATTGATATCCATATGCCTTTCCAATATTGTTTTGCGGATTCGTCCATTCTTTCCATATTTTCACGTTATGTTCATCCAGATAAGTACAGTCACTTGTTCGATGGACATAAAACCAAAGCAATTCATGAATGGCTGTTTTCCATGCAACCTTTTTTGTTGTAAGTATCGGAACTTCTGTCCCGTCAAAGCTCATCTGTCCTGTAACCAAACTCTTTGTATAGGCCGGTGTTCCATCCGCCCATTTTGTTCTAACCTGCTGGTCTTTATCCCATAAGCCGTGATCTAGAATATCGAGCAATAATCCTTTGTATATCTCATCTGCCTTGCTCATCATCCCACTCCTCTCTATGAGCCCTGATTTACTCGTTCATATGTAGTAAAAACATACTCATACACATTCTTTTCATCCGTGATACCTTTTTCTACGGAAACAACCTTCCATTCATCCGGGACAAGCCGGGGAAAGTACGTATCCCCCTCAAACTCATGTTCTATCGTAGTAATGTACAGCTTCGTTGCATAGGGTAAAAATACTTTATAAATTTCTTCCCCGCCAATGACAAAAGGCTCTTCTTCATTCTTCACCATTGATAGAACTTCCTCCACCGAGTGAACAATTTCGCAGCCGGAAGCAGTGTACTGTTTATCTCTTGTTACAATAATATTTCTTCTGCCACCAAGAGGTCTACCAATGGATTCATAATTTTTTCTTCCCATAATCACGGAATGCCCCATTGTTACTTTTCTGAAATAGGCTTGGTCTTTCGGTAGCTTCCAAGGAATATCATTATCTTTGCCAATCACTCTGTTCTTGTCCATCGCTACAATCATAGACATATTCATAATCACTTTGCTCCTTATGCGCTTTTGACATAATAAAAACCTCCCAGTGAGCTTTGTTAGCTTGGAGGTTTCTATTTTTCATCCGATATATGCAGTCACATGCTTGACCCCATATCATTTCCACCATATTATCATACTGCCGGAATCCCCAGCAAATACAAAATCCTATGGTTATGCTTATATCATGCGCCGTTAACAAACCGATCGCTTTCTTGCTCGGTAAAAACGGATTCAAATACAACGCTACAGTTCCTGCCGTTGTTTTTTGCTCTGTATAAACATTGATCTGCCAACTCGATTACTTTTGCCTGTTCAGATGTACATGCAGGATAAGATGAAATCCCGACTGAGATGGTCACAAATTCACCACAGGGGCTTATCTTTGTCTCCATATCCTTACGCAATTTTTCGGCTACAATAAACGCCTCTCTTTTCTCCGTATGAGGCAGAAGGATCGCAAATTCCTCTCCTCCAAAGCGGCAGCATAGATCATGCTCCCTTGCAGCTTCCTTCATCTGTTTTGCCAAAAACTTCAGCACTTCATCTCCTACCGAGTGTCCATACGTGTCATTCACTCGTTTGAATCGATCAATATCTAACAAAAGCAGCGAGAATGAAGTTTTATTTTCTATCCACTTCCTCATATACTCGTCCATTGTTCGACGATTGGCAAGCTTTGTTAAGGGATCTGTCGTCGATTGATACATGAAATAATTAATTTTATTATGCAGAAAAGCCAGACTGTGCAGAAGAGAACTCTTCAACTGAATCGCTTCATAATACCACGCAGACACGGCCTTTATATTTTCCGCCTGGTTATTTTCGGTGCTATTCTCCGTATAATACGCCAGTTGATGCAGCGGCTGAGCAATCTTTCTAGAAATCCACCCAATAATAAGCAAGGAGACCAGCAAGAAAGGAAGTGACTTTTCAACCATTTCATTCACCATATTTGTTGCAGGAAGCAGCGCCTTATCAATCGGGCGCTGTGAGACAACTCCCCAGCCGGTGATCGGAACATAGGCATAGCCAGCCAGCATTTCCTCGTTTTGTGTATTGATAACACGTCCCATGCCACTTTTACCTTGCGCGAGCTGTTGAACCACATCATTCTCTTTTACAGTATCATTGATTCTACCCGCATCCTGATGATAAATAATACGTCCGTCACTATCAACAACATACACATAAGAACCGTCTTGATAGAAGTGCTCACCCAACAGTTCATTCAATACGTTTGCTTCCTTTAAGTAAAGCGTTCCTCCTACCAGTCCAAGGTACTTGCCTTCGCTATCAATAACAGGATGCGAAATAAAAATGACCAGCCGTCCGGTAATCGCTGTATATGGCTTGGAGATCAGAGGCTTCCTTTC
This sequence comes from Aneurinibacillus sp. REN35, assembly GCF_041379945.2. Taxonomy (NCBI): domain Bacteria; kingdom Bacillati; phylum Bacillota; class Bacilli; order Caryophanales; family Paenibacillaceae; genus Aneurinibacillus; species Aneurinibacillus baijiui. The sequence continues at coordinate 10,783 of NZ_JBFTXJ020000019.1, forward strand.
TTTTAATGCTTCCTGACCACCAGGAGATGTTAGGAGTTTATCCTTAACTTGCAGAGATTGGGGGGATGTAGCTAAAATGCGTCCTTCAGCATTGGCGATAATAACAGAATTAAAAATATTCATCTGCGTTTTCAAGCGTTTGGCCTCATAAAGGAGTTTAGCTTCATTGGTTTGCATGAAGGGAGCGATATCTGCGGAGCTGAATTGCAGCGTTTGGAGGGTGTTTTTTAATACGATGTTTGTTGTTTTTGCGAGCTTTTGCGCATATACACGATTGGTCTCCAATGTGTTTGTGATAAGTGTCTGTTTATCAATCCGGTAGCCGCTCCAGAGGCTGCTAATTAAGGTTAATACGCATGACAAAAGAGCTACAAACACAATTAAATTTTGTAATGAAAACCTCATTTTTCTCAATATGTTCCGCCTGCTTTTCATTTAATTACTGGCTGTACGTTCCGCTGTAGGTGTGCATTGTATGTAAGGTCTTAAAGGTAGTTTCTTATTTTTTTATTTAACAAAAGAAATAGTATGAACGAATTGGCCTAGTCCGATTTTAACATAAGCTGCATAAAAAACAACATGATTGGATTTACCCTATACTGGACTATACATCTTCTTTTTAATACCTACACTTTGCACATAATGGGACACTTGTTCCTCCCAGTTAAACTCTTTAATTTTCAACTATTCTGTTATAAGTGAGTCAGTATTAGATATATAACCGTAAATGTAAAATGAGTTACTCTCTTCTTTATAAGGAACGTTAAGATTATCTAATAAGGAACGAAAGTCTTCCGTAATATCAATCACTTCCGGTTCTACAAGCATTCCCTGATGCTTCAAATATCTTGGTCTAACTCGTATCCATTCAACTGAATAAAAAGGGAGCAGACCCTCAATCCAGTCACCCCAATACCATACATCACTATCGAATACCTCAGGTTCAGGTGTGTCCTCCAATACATATTTAGCTTGAAAAGGTGGCGTAAATGGTAACGTATGCAGTACTTCATGCTGTAATTTGCCCCATTTAGTGTTATTCATAATGGAACATAACTGTTTTTCCTCTATAACTACTTGTACTTTTTGTTTTAAAGTTTTCATAACAACTCCTTTTCATGCTCTACTCGTGCAAACCTCTAAGAATGAACTTCCTAGTAGTCTCGCATCTTCGAAACCGAGATTCCCTGAATGTGAGATAATTATAGGGTACTCACCGTCCTTCATCTCTTCTCTCATATCAAAAATGTAATGATTTCCGCAACCGTCCATGGCAAAAGATACGGCATTTGGCATCCATAAAGGGAATAAATAGGCTAAATTCATCTCTCTAAAATCATTTGTATTAAAAAATTGGAAATACCTCTCCCCGTTTTGAAAATCGCCTCCGTCAGCATACCTCAAAAAATCAATATAACTATTAGGTAATGGCTTATTGGGCATTTTTAAACATGTAAATACTGTGTGACTCGTATATTCTTTAAACCCTTCACTCTCTTCTACTGATAAATCCCGGTTCCAGCAGCTTAGAAATTCTTTAATTTTATTTTCTGCTGCTCCTTTACGTTTTGAATATTCTACTTCAAAAACAGTATCCCAGTCCATTTACACACTACCTTTCTATCGTATCCACATCACCATTATCAAAACATTCCCGCATATCAAGTCCCTCTATTCTCTCTTACAGAGTTAATCGCATCTTGTTCAATGCGTATCAAGGATACATTTCAGCAGGATCAATCTTATCTGTTTTTGATATAACAAAAAAACCTCCAATCATGCCTTTTAGCTTGGAGGTTTCGAATTTCTATGTGCTGCATAACCAATCATATACCTAGGTGATTCCCTTTTTTTAAGCTGGAATCAGTTAGATACATAAACTCCATTTTCGTCTGCATATCCCGTTCTACTCACGCGTAACAAACGGCAAAATTGTTGATATGGTAAGCTCTTATCCATATGGCGGAGATGGAGGGATTCGAACCCCCGCGCGCCGCAAGACGCCTAACTGATTTCGAGTCAGTCCCCTTCAGCCGGACTTGGGTACATCTCCATATGAATAACTACGCTGTGCTAAAAAATATCCTATCATATTTTTAAATTCTCATGCAACGCCGCCTCTTGGAAAGCACTTTTTGTATTGATTTCTCAGTCCAAGAGCGAGTATAATAAACAATAAATTTGTACTGACTAGTCAGTTTAAAAAATTGAGGTGACGAGTTTGCGCGCAAAAACGAAAGAACTCATCTTCCAGGGCGCACTGAAAGCATTCGCTAATAAAGGCTTTAATGAAACAACTATGGAACAAATCGCTGAAATATGCGGCGTTGCTAAAGGCACGCTCTATTACAACTTTAAGACGAAAGAGGATTTGTATATCTTCGTGATGGAATCAGGCGTGCAGAATTTCACAACGATGATTCAGGATTATATTGATGTCGTACCTAAAGAGGATTTCAGAGAGCGTGTGATTCGATTGATTGAAGCACATCTTGATTTCTTTCAGAATGAGCAGGATTTCTGCCGCATGCTGCTCAGCCGCAGTTGGGGTACACAAGATCGGCATCATACCATCCGCCATGTCTTGCAGCGATACTTTGTTTTATTGGAAAACGAGATACAAGCAGCAAAAGATAACGGTCAACTACCCGCCGAGTTGGATGTTAGGGTCGTTGCCAGCAGCCTTTTTGGCATGATCGGATTCACTGCGATGCGGGCGATTATTCACGAAGAGTCCATTGACGCGCCTGCGCTGCGCTATAGTCTGCAAAATCTTGTTCTGCACATGTTAGGTATTTTTGAAGAATAGATCATTACACGAGAAAATAAGGGTGGAGAGGAAAAAATGAAAGGCTTACGAACCATTATGTTTACGACCATGGCTGTTCTGATCGGAGGAGGTGCTTATGCGCTGTCATCCTATGAAGAGACAGGACGCATCCACGCGGCATCTACGAGTCAGCCGACCGCTTATGTAGAAGCGACCAATATGAATATTAGCTTCAAAATGGGAGGACGAATCAGCGAGATTTACGTTAAGGAGGGCGATCATGTTAAGAAAGGTCAACTGCTTGCCCGACTTGAAAGTAAAGAACTGCAGGATAAGGTTTCTCAAGCACAAGCTTCATTAGACGCAGCCACTGCGGGCGTCAAGCAAGCACAGGCATCCGTGTCCGCTGCCGAAGCCAAGAAGCTTCAGGGACAGAGCGCAGTAAATGTAACAGCCGATACGGCAGAACGCCAGGTTGAACAGGCACAGGCGGCTGTAAAAGCGGCACAGGCGCAGGTTGATGCGCTTAAGAATGGAGCGCGCAAAGAAGAACGAGAGCAGGCACAGATCAAAGTAGATGCCGCAAAAGAAGCATTTCGCTTAGCAAATGATAACTATACACGAATGAAAACACTGCTTCAGCAAGGAGCTGTGCCGCAGGCAAAAGTAGATGAAGCAGAATTAAGCTATCAAAAAGCAAAGGCCGAGTACGATGCTGCGCAAAAACAATACGAAATGGTACAAAACGGACCGCGTAAAGAAGAGATTCAAGCAGCGGAAGCACAGTTAGAGCAGGCAAAAGCAGCAGTCTCTCTTGCCCAAGCCGGCAAAGGCCAGGTAGCTGTGCGCCAGGATGACGTACGTGCTGCAGAAGCCGGAATCTCACAGGCATCCTCCTCTGTTTCTTCTGCCAATGCGAACGTAGCAAAGGCGCAGGCTGCATTAAACGAGGCCAGAACATACATTACATATACAGAACTTCGTGCACCTGCAGATGGAATTATCACTTCACAGTCCGGACAGTTGGGTGAACTGGCTGGTGCAGGCTTCCCTGTATTCACACTTGAAGCTACCAAAGACCGTTGGGCAAAGTTCTACTTCCCGGAAACAGAGCTTGGCACATTGAAAAACGGGGATGTTGTGACGATGAAGCTTGTCTCCACAGGCAAAGATGTAAAAGGAAAAATTACAGTGATTCAACCAGCGGCTGACTTCGCCATTCAAAAACCAAGCCAACAAGCCGGGGATACGGATATTCGTTCATTCGGGGTAAAAGTCATGCTAACTGACTTGCCGGATAGCGCAGCTACCGGTATGACGCTGCAATGGCAGGGCATGGGGACGAATTAACGATGTCATCGCCACTAAAAGTAGGAGATATTATTCGCGAAGAATGGTTGAACATCCTTCGCGATCGCCGTCTTTTTGCGATTCTTTTCCTTGTTCCGCTGCTGTATACGGCGCTGTTCGGATATCTATACTCTAATCAGCGCCTGACGGAAATTCCGACCGTTATTTTTGATGGGGATAACAGCCAGCTTAGTCGGCAAATCGTCCAATCATTCGACCAGACCGAGACCTTCCATGTGACCAAGCGCACACTCTCAGAAAATGAAGTACAGCGCTTAATCGAAACAGGGGAAGCACGAGTGGGTATTATCATTCCAAATGAATTCTCGACCCGCTTAAAGCACGGGGATAATGTGCCTGTCCTCACCTTCGTGGATGGCAGCAATATGCTGTTCTCCAACTCGGCGACGCGGGCGGCCAATCAAGTCATTACGACATTCAGCTACGGCGCTTCTTCTACGAAGCTGAAACAGCAGGGATTACAGGATGAGCAGATCGCAGCAACATTCTCACAGATCCCATTCCGTTCTCGTGTACTGTATAATCCGATGTTTAACTACAATGATTTTCTTATATACGGCTTGATCGGTGCCATTCTTCAGCAGGTTCTCCTGCTTGGCGTTGCCCTCACAGTGACACGGGATAAAGAAAAAGGCACATGGAGCCGCTTTGCAGCATGGCGCAATCTTCCTTGGCGGATTGCCTACGCTAAGACAGCTCCCTACTTCCTTATCGGTATCGTTAATAATGTTAGTGTGTTCGCGATTGCATTATACATGTTCCATCTGCCTCTGCGCGGCATGTTTCTTCCCGCTCTCGTACTTGGCATAAGCTTTGTGTTTGCCCTTCTTGGCATCGGCTATCTTGCAAGCCTCTTTTCAGGCAATCAAGTCGGCTCCACGCAGATTACCATGCTGATTGCCGTACCATCCTTTTTGTTATCCGGTTTCACATGGCCGTTCGAAGCAATGCCGCATGCATTGAATGTAGCGGGACACCTTTTGCCGCTGACGTACTTTTTGGATGGGGTGCGCGAAGTGTTTATTAAAGGACATGGCTTTGATATGATCTGGCGTGATTGTGTAGCGCTTGGCTTAATGGGAACTGTCACCTATTTCCTGGCCTTTCTGCTCACACCTATTTTCGTTAAACCGGAGCAAAAACCGAAAGCGGAAGCTTCTCTTTCTGCCTAGAACCAAAAACCATGCAGCATGAACGAGCGCGACAAGGAGGTATGTTCCTATGTCGCGCTTTTTTGAACCTAAAATAGGAAAAAATAACTTTGCATATGTTCATGATTTTTTATACAATTTTATACGAACAAACGTTCCTTTTTTATGTTGTGATTTTCCCTATCTTTCCCTCTTCTTATAAGAAAAGGAGGGTTATGCCGATGCAGAATTCAATCCACCAGCACACAAATCGAATCATCCGCTATTTTCTGCAGGATGAAACATCCGCTTTTCTTGTCCGGCAAGCCATCGAGAAACCAACATTAGAAAATCGCCAGCGCGTGGAGAAGCGTTTCCAGACTTTCTACAATGAGATCCAACTCATCTCCTATCTATCCGGCCTGATTCACTACCAGGCGATTGCGTATGACAGGCGGCTGCGCGCCTACCAATATCGCTGTCCGCGCAGTTTGGATGCTCCATTGGGCGAAGAGGGGGATGGAACACTGCTTGATATCATGACAGCGACGGAAGAAGAGCTCACAGACTTTGACACCTTCACAAGCCTTGAGGAGATCAGCGAAAGCAAGGAGCTGTACTATGCGTTGCGGCTCCTTACAGAGCATGAGCGAAAAATTATCGAATGGGCGTATCTCTACTGCCTATCGGATACCGATATCGCCCGCCAGCTATACGTATCGCAGCAAACCGTCTCTAGAACTCGAAGTAAAGCACTGGCCAAGCTGCGTATGAGTGTAAAGGAGGAACAACAACCTTGCCAATCTCCTGCGATCATGTAAGCCTAACTACACTTCTTAAAAAAGCGCAGAAGCAGGATAAAGAAGCCATGCTCTGTCTTCTGCAGCGATTTCAACCAAAGATCGAACGATCGCTTTACCAAACCTCTCATAAGGAGCGGGAAGACTTAAAACAGTATTTATATGTAAAAGTAATCGAAGCTGTTCACAACTATCGAATTCATCAGGCACCGGCTTTCTGGGAATTGTATCAACAGGATGATCCAACATAAAAAACGGAGAGGCAGATTCGTCTGCCTGCTCCGCTTTTTTATTCATCACACACGTTCGTTCGCTGCTTGCGTTTTTTGCGCAGCGCGCGAAAAAAATCAGTAAGGAGCGCACCGCACTCTTGTTCACGCACGCCCTGTATCGTCTCAACCTGATGATTAAACCGCTCCTCCTGAAGCAAATTCATCAGACTGCCTGCACAACCTGCCTTCGGGTCTACCGCTCCATATACAACGCGGGGAAGTCGTGCTTGTACGATCGCGCCTGCACACATGGGGCATGGTTCTAGCGTTACATACAGGGTGGCACCGATCAGGCGCCAGCCCCCAAGCGTCCGGCTCGCTTCCTTGATGGCAATCAATTCCGCATGCGCCAGCGGATCCTTTGTCGTCTCGCGCAGATTGTATCCGCGGCCCACAACTTGTCCATCCCGCACAATGACAGCGCCAATCGGCACTTCCCCTAATGCGCCTGCCTTCTTCGCTTCTTCCATTGCAAGCCCCATATAATAGTCGTCGTTTCGCTGTTCGCTCATCTGTTCACCATCGTTCTTTGTTTCATTCTCTACGCCATATTTTCGCAGTTTTTCATTTTAGCTGTCAAATTCACATTACTTTTTGCGGGGAACGACAACCAATGCATTGCTCAGTAAGCGTCCTGGTTTTGTAAGCTGACTTCCGTTATAATACAATCCCGAAGAAGCACCGCCATCCATATTTAGCGCAGCTTCCAGCCCTAGCGCTTTACAGATCTGCGCTAATTGTGCTACCGTCACATTGGGTACTGTTCCCATAACCAACTTCTTGTCCTTCGTATAGCCGATGAAGCTGCGCTGTCCGCTTAGCTTCGTAATCTTCGGATCATTCATCTTCTCTGCCTGTGGATTTACTATGATTTTGCCGTCTCTTAACAATGTTGGTCCTGCACTTGTAATATGCTTGTACGTATTATCGCGCGGAAGAGCACCGGAAAACATGATCGCAGGCGTACCATCCTCCATAAAACCAATCGAAGCACCGGACCACCCTTCATTTTTCTCTTCGTAATTAATAACAATCTCCCCATGCGCTCGCTTGTCGGTATATGCGTTAAAAAATGTGCCATTTATAGCAGCATAGGCGCCTGTGCGTTTCGCCATACTATCAAGACTTTCAGTTGAGCCGATTTTGTCTTTGGCAAGTACGGGCCGTACCTCTATGTTTTTGTCATTCAGATTAATATAGACCAGCGTTACCGTACGCTTTCCTGCTGACGTCGTAACTACCTTCTTCGCTGACACTACGCTTGCCGGTGCCGCTGCCGACACAAAAGAAGTGCCGCCATTCCATAGGAACAGCAGCACCGCCAATGCGCACCACCCGATTTTTCTTCCCATGCTCTCTCTCCCCCATCCACGATATAGGATATATTTACTATAGTTCAATTTCCCACAAATAGAGAGAGATGTCTAGGTGATTTATCTTTCTTTTTGTCGCTCCTTATGCATAGTAAAGCTTACTTCATAATCATCATGATTTTGGCGTACTGTCGTGTGCTTTTCTTCAGAACGGGCTACGATTACAGCACAAGCGGCATCCCCTGTAATATTAACGGAGGTACGAAGCATATCAAGAATGCGATCGACCCCAAGAATGAGCGCGATCCCTTCTGCCGGAAGGCCGACAGAATTCAATACCATCGCAAGCATAATCAGCCCTACACCCGGTACACCGGCGGTTCCGATACTGGCAAGCGTCGCTGTAAGAATAACGGTCATGTAATCGCCTAATCCGAGCGCTACTCCATATACCTGCGCAATAAATACAGTAGCGACCCCCTGCATGATCGCCGTCCCATCCATATTAATCGTAGCACCAAGCGGCTGTACAAAACTGCTGATCGGCTCAGGTACATCCAGTTCTTCCTGCGCTGTCTGCATCGAAATAGGAAGGGTCGCGCTGCTGCTAGATGTACTGAATCCTACAGTTGCCGCAGGAAAAAACTTCTTAAAGAACACAAACGGATTCTGTTTTGCCAGCAGCGCCAAAGCGGAACCATATGTGATGAGAGTGTGAAGCAGAAGGGCTAGAATGACAACAAACATATACATCCCCATCAGCTTCAAAGCGTCTAGCCCTTGCTTTCCAACCGCCGAAGCAATCAGGGCAAATGCACCATACGGAGCAAATCGCATGACGATATGCACCAGGAACATCATAAGATCATTTCCTTCTTCTATTACCTGATAGATTCGCTTCGTCTTGCTTCCAAGCACCGTCAATCCATAACCCACAAAGATGGAGAAGGCAATAATCTGAAGCATCTCCGCTTCCGCCATCGCCTTAACCGGATTCTCCGGTATAATGTTTAACAGTGTTTCAGAAATAGGCGGTGCTTTCTCCGCCTGATAGGAAGCATTCGTATCAAAGCCTCCGCCAGCACCTGGCTGAAAAATATAAGCAAGAATCAAGCCGATCACAATAGCCATCGCTGTCGTTACTAAAAAGAAAGAAATTGTTTTTACGCCGATTCGTCCAAGTTTCTTCGGATCTCCAATCCCAGCGGCACCAAGCACAATCGAGAAGAAAACAATCGGCACAACAAGCATCTTAATTAGATTTAAGAAGGTCTTTCCAACCGGTGTGAATACATACGTATCCAATGTTTTAAAGGCGCCTGGCGCAAAGATATTTAGCAATAATCCGACAATTACGCCTGCAACTAATGCGATAATGATTTTTTTCGTTAGGCTCATATATAGCCTCCTTTCTGTGGATGTAGCAGTTAGACAGTTAGACAGTTAGACACTTATTTTCTTTATTACCCTTTTTTCATGCTTTAAAAATAGGGCAAGCCCCCCATTTTTTTGGGAGGCTCGCAAAGATTTAATCCGGATCAATCGTTATACCCGAAAATAGCAAAGCACGTGCGGGAGCAGCTTCTGTCTCAAGCACTTTAATCGGTGCGATCACCATAAAGTACTCTCCCCCCGGAACATCACCTAGCCGAAGCCCTTCGACAATAACACTATCTGCAGCAAATAGCGCCTTATGTGTCGGATGTCCGGATTGGTCACGCTCCACGCCCGGCGCATCGATCCCTACACCGCGTACGCCGACTTCTGCAAGATATTGGGCACCGTCTGCGGCTAGAAAGACAAAGTCCTCTCCAAAATCATCGCGGAGGGAGTTGCTTGTCTTCAGCAGAATGAACTCCTCTTTTTTCGGTGCAAACCGTACAAGATCATCACTTGTAATATGATCCTGTACTTCCGTCAAATCAAGCACTCGACACGACCCAATCAGACGCTCAATAGAGATGCTTGCCATCGTTCCGCCATCCGGCAGCATATGCAGCGGAGAGTCTACATGCGTTCCCGTATGCATATCCATATCAATTCTTGATTCATAAGCTGATGCTTGACTGAAGTCCTGTACTACACGAATATTTGGCTGCTTCGCCTGTTTATTTTTATAGGTGACCATTCCATAATGGATGGGCATGGAGATATCATATATCTTATACATGCTTACCGCCCTCTTCTCTTGTATTCTGTCTTACCGCTTTGAGCATTGAGCGCTCTTCACCATGCGTTCCGGTCCACCATCTGGTTCCGTCCCGTTCAAGTATTTCGTAGGAGACTTCAGGTCCCCATGTATCAGCCGGATAGAAGGTCAGTGACTGTGCATCACGCTCCCACGCACGGCGAATCGGGTCCACAAATCTCCAGGCAAGGGAAACTTCATCCCAACGTGTAAAGAATGTGGAATCGCCAAGCAGCACATCATGAAGCAAGCTCTCATAGGCTTCAGGAGAAGAATGTTCACAGTCATTGCAATACTCCATGCCAATAGGGATGACCTGACTCTCAGCTCCCGGCTTTTTGGCGTTTAAACGTAAGGTAATGCCTTCATTCGGATGAATACGAAAGATCAATAAATTCGGCAGTAAATCATTATTTTTATTGAAATATAGGTGTTTTGGCAGCTCTTTGAATTGAATAACAATCTCCGTTACTTTTTTCGGCATTCTTTTGCCGGTTCGAATATAGATCGGAACTTCTGCCCAACGAAAATTATCAATAAAAAGCTTGGCAGAAACAAATGTCTCTGTCGTCGAATCAGGACGGACATTCAGCTCCTCACGATACGCAGCCATCTTACCGCCTTCTCCGTTACTCTGGGTATACTGTCCCCGCACAACATAGTCATCCACTTCCTCTTCACTGTAGCAGCGAAGCGCGCGCATCACCTTTACTTTCTCATCGCGAATCGCTTCTGTTAGCAAGCGGCTTGGCGGTTCCATGCACACCATCATTACCATCTGCAGCATATGATTCTGTACCATATCAAGCAGTGCGCCTGCCGTATCATAATAGGAGGCTCTATCTTCAATACCAACCGTCTCACTTGCCGTAATCTGAATGTTAGCGATATGACGATTGTTCCACAGCGGCTCGAACATCGAATTAGCAAATCGGATCACTTGAATGTTCTGTATCATCTCTTTGCCTAAATAATGATCAATACGGTATATTTCCTCTTCTATGAATGTCTGTTTCAATTCTTCGTTTAATGCTTGGGCAGAAGAATAGTTATGGCCAAACGGCTTCTCTACAATAACACGCTTCCATCCTTTTGTATCCGTTATTCCACTCTTTTGCAGGTTGGTTGTTATCGTTCCGAATAGTGACGGTGTAATTGCTAGGTGGAACAATCGGTTGCCGCAAAGCCCCATCTCCTGCTCCTTTCCACGCACTGCGGCACTAAGGGATTCATATGCGGACCTATCTGTCACATCGAGCGCGATATAGTCAAAACGTGCCACAAACCGCTGCCAATCTTCCCCTTCATGTAATGAAAGCCGACCATACGCCGCTATCGCTTCTTTAACAAAAGCGCGGAACGATACGGAGTCTATCTCGGTCCTTCCTACACCTAGTACCGCAAATTCAGCGTCTAAGAAACCGGAACGATACAGATTGTACAGAGCGGGGAATAATTTGCGCTTGGCGAGATCGCCTGTCGCGCCAAAAATTACGAAAACAAACGGCTGAATAGACAAGGACGGCCCCTCCTTACGTCACTAATTTTTACAGCCCAACACGCTATGTATGAGTATAACTTATCTTACCCCTTCTCTTAGCTTGTGATGTGGCAAGCTGATAGATTAAGAAAATAGAAATCCCTCCGCCTGCTCATATCAGACGAAGGGATTATGATGTATTGTTTAGATTGTTTTTTTATACTTTTGCAAGCAGCAACTGACGAAATTCGTTCAATGCTTGAGCGAAGGCTTCCGGCTGCTCTAGCATAATATAGTGACCGGAGCCAGGAATCGTCTTCGTCTGCACATTGTCGTTCAGCTCAGACGCACGCTCAGCAGCACCCTTCGGAAGCAGCTTATCTTCTGCCCCGTATACAGCAAGCACAGGGATTGTAAGCTGTGCAAACGTATCTGCACCCTGATATTGACCGCAGGCAAAGAAATCATCATGGACGACTTCAGTCTTCACCCATGAGATCTGCGCGCGCTCCTCTGCCAGCAGATCCTCAGATGCATCCTTGCTATAGGAGGCTTTAAACAAAAAATCAGGGAAGGTGCCTGCCGACAGATCTTCTAAAATTTTCGGGTGTACCGGCATCTCATAATGGCTGGCATCAAGTACAAGCCCTTTGATATTCGAATTGCTTGCAGCCGCCTCGATTCCGATCATACCGCCCATCGAATGTCCAACGAGAATGACTTCCTCATCTCCAAGCTGTTCATTGACCCATTCTGCATATGCGCTAATGCTGTTGTATCCGGCTCCACCCGTCTTCCCGTGCCCCGGAAGATCAAGCACACGGCACGGCGCACCGCCCACTTTTTCTTCTACACCGCGGAACTTGGCACCCGTTCCACCAGCACCATGAATGAATACAAACGGAAGTTGTTGAGATACGTTCATCGCTTTCCTCCTACATGATGGATTTCGAGATAACTACGCGCTGAATCTGATTTGTACCTTCATAGATTTGAGTGATTTTTGCATCGCGCATCATCCGCTCTACCGGAAACTCCTGAATATATCCATATCCGCCCAGAATCTGTACCGCGTCAGTCGTCACCTTCATTGCGACATCGGACGCGAATACCTTGGCCATAGAAGCCAGGCGCATCATAGATGCATCCTTGCCCGTGCTGCCCAGCGCATCCAGCGCGCCTGCTGCACGATATACAAGACCTCGTGCCGCCTCAATCTGTGTTGCCATGTCCGCAAGCATAAATTGTATGCCTTGGAACGAACCGATTGGACGTCCGAATTGTTCACGCTCTTTTACATAATCAAGGCAGACATCAAGCGCCCCCTGCGCAATGCCCAACGCTTGTGCTCCGATACCCGGACGAGTCTTATCAAGCGTCTTCATCGCGACAACAAAGCCCTGCCCCTCTTCGGCAATCCGATTTTCTTCCGGTATGCGGCAATCTTCGAAGAAAAGTTCGGCTGTCGGTGAACCCTTGATGCCCATCTTCTTCTCGATCTTACCTACAACAAGTCCCGGCGTTCCTTTCTCAATAAGAAAGGCGGTAATGCCTTGATCCGTCTTAGCAAAAACAGTATACACATCCGCAATGTTTCCGTTAGTGATAAAGCATTTTTGACCGTTAAGGCGATAGTAGCTCCCGTCTTTTTCTGCGCGTGTTTTCATGCTTTTAACATCAGAACCTGCACTCGGTTCGGTCAGACCGAAACACGCAATCTTCTTGCCGACAGCCAGATCAGGCAGAAAGCGCTGCTTCTGCTCCTCATTTCCGCTTAACAGCACAGGTAGAGAGCCGAGCTCTTGTACGGTAATAACCTGAGAAGACGAGGCGCAGACACGCGCCACCTCCTCCACAATTAAGCAATATGTTAATAAGTCCAGTCCTGTACCGCCATATTCCTCCGGCAGATTGGCTCCAATATATCCATACTCGCTCAGCAAGTCTTTAATATCAAACGGATACTCGCCCTTCTCGTCAATCTCTGCGGCACGCGGCTTAATCCTCTCCTGTGCCAGCTTATAGATCCCCTGCTGAATCTCTCTCTGCTCTTCTGTTAATGCAAAGCTCATCTTACTTCGCACCCTTCGTATAATCATAGAATCCTTTGCCCGTCTTCCGGCCGAGATGGCCCGCCCGTACCAACTTACGGAGCAGCGGAGCGCTGCGATATTTGGAATCCTGTGTCTCTTCATACAAGGAATCCTGTACATACAGAAGCGTATCAAGTCCGATAAGATCCGCCAGTGCCAACGGTCCAATTGGGTGATTTGCGCCAAGCTTCATACCTGTATCAATATCTTCAGCGCTGGCTGTACCTTCTGCCAATACGAAGATCGCTTCATTAATCATCGGTACAAGAATACGGTTTACCGCGAACAGCGGAGCCTCTTTCACATCGATGGTTTGTTTGCCCATCGCCTCAACGAGCGATTTTGCTTCCTGATATGTTTCCTCAGCAGTGCTCTGTCCGCGAATGAGTTCAACTAACTTCATAACCGGTACAGGATTGAAGAAGTGAACACCGATAATTTTCTCTGCACGCTTTGTTACACTGGCGATTTCCGTTACACTTAGGCCGGATGTGTTCGTCGCAATAACAATATCTTCGCCAACAATTTCATCCAGCTTTTTGAACAGCTCTTTCTTCAATTCCATATTCTCGCTAACGGCTTCAATAATAAAATCAACGTCTTTTAAGCTGTTCCACTCAACCGTCGTAATGAGCGCGCCTTCTAGCTCCTGCTTCTTCTCTTCTGTCAGACGGCCCTTCTCGATGCTGCGGCTCCAGTTCTTCTGAATGCCGGATAGACCGCGGTCAAAAAATTCCTGCTTCTGTTCTACCGCTATAACTGTATAACCTGCCTCTACCGCTGCTTGAGCAATTCCTGAACCCATTGTTCCAAATCCGATTACGCCGACTTTCTTTGCCATTTGCTATCTCCCTCTACTTTCTGTATTTATTTATTTTGGAAATTCGGTTCCCGACGTTCAAAGAACGCGGCAACCCCTTCATTTTTATCCTCGGTTACACAAATGTCACCAAATGCCCGTGCCTCTACATTCATCCCTTCTTCAAGTGAGACGGCAAGGCCTTGATCAATCGCTCGCTTTGCTGCTTTCACTGCAATCGGACCGCGCTGTAGAATCGTAGCTGCCCATTTTCTAGCTTCCGATAGCGCATCCTCATCCACAAGCTGCTCTATGAGTCCAATGCGATAGGCTTCCTCAGCCGATACGAATTCACCGGAGAAGATGAGCTGCTTTGCTTTACCCGGTCCGATTAGACGAGCCAGACGTTGGGTGCCACCATATCCTGGAATGATGCCTAACTTCACTTCAGGGAGGCCGAGCTGCGATTTACGGCTCGCTACGCGAAAATCGCAGGCAAGGGCTAACTCCAGCCCACCCCCTAATGCAAATCCGTCAATCGCTGCGATGACTGGCTGTGGGAGGTTGGCAATATGCTGAAATAACGCCTGACCCCGCTTACACAATTCTTCCCCTTGTTCTCGACCCAACTCAGGAAATTCTTTAATGTCGGCACCAGCTACGAATGCTTTCTCACCTGCGCCGGTAATAATCACGACATCACAACTGTCACCAATTTTATGTATAATCTCATTCATCTGTTCAAAAAAATCTTTGTTCAGCGCATTGACGGGCGGCGCATCAATCGTAATCAATCCTAGTCGACTCTCTACTTCCCATGTTACGTTCACTCCACTGCACCTCCATATATCTTCATAGTTTTCTCACTACTTTATATACAAGCAATAATAATGCCAATGTTTTCACTATTTTTTCGCTGCATATCCGTTATCAAAAGGGAATATTTGTTTACTTTAGAAACAAACTTGTTTCTATTTGAATTTTTGTTTCTTTATGATACAAAAAATATTCTTATTGTATATTGTACTTTTTTAGTTTCTGATAAAAGGCCTTGCGACTAATCCCCAGCTTTTGAATGGCTTCTGTCCTTGTCCTACTTGTTTTTAAGACTTCCTCCAGCATTTCTTTCTCCGTGCGTTCAATCACTCCCGCCAGATTTACACTAGAAAAGGCTGTTTTCTCTTTTTCCGCTGTTTCGTTTGTTTCCTTATTGTTTCCTTCACACACAAATAAAGGAACATCCTCAGGCGTAAGATAGGATTTCGCACAAATGGCAATCATTCTTTCTAGTACATTGCTTAACTCCCGTACATTCCCCGGCCAATTGTACCGCTCAAAAATTTCATACACTTCCTGGGTTACCGTGACCTGTTTTTTATATTTGACACGCAAATCATGCAAAATATTATGCACGAGAATCGGTATGTCTTGTCTTCTCTCACGTAAAGGGGGAATATGAATCGGTACAATATTCAGTCTATAATAAAGATCTTCGCGGAACTTCCCTTCCTTGATCAGCTCCTGCAAGTTCCGATTTGTAGCAGCCATGATCCGTACGTCCAATGGGTACGTAACAGTACCGCCCACTTTCATAAACGTCTTCTCCTGCAGAACACGCAGAATTTTGGCCTGCAAATACAGCGATAACTCGCCAATCTCATCTAAAAATAGCGTACCTCCATTAGCCAGCTCAAACAATCCTTTTTTTCCGCCTTTGCGGGAGCCGGTAAAGGCACCTTCTTCAAATCCGAATAGTTCACTCTCAAATAACGATTCCGGCAGGGAAGCCATATTAATGGCGACAAAGGGCTTGTCCGAGCGAGGGCTTGCATCATGAATTGCACGGGCAAATACTTCCTTACCTACCCCCGTCTCCCCAAACAACAATACCGTTGCTTCGGAATCGGCGACCTTCTTGGCAATTCGTACAGACTGCCGCATGGTAGGGGCATGGCTCTCCAACAAAGAGAAAATCCGCTCATGCAGCTGCTCCTCCAACTGTGTAGAATAGGTCTTATACCGATGCAATTCCTCTTGCAGACCGTAGAATTCACCGATATCCTTCATAATCGCTACCGCGCCGATTAGCTCCCCCTTCTCGATCAGCGGGGTAATATTGGCGAAGATATGGACATTCAGCGAATGAAGATAGCTATAGTCGTTGATTAATGGCTGGCCTGTCTTAAGTACCTCCAGAATTCGCGCCTGCGGCTCAACCTCGCTGAGTTTTCGGTTGATAATCTTATGGGCCGGTACACCAAACTGCACAGAATACGCCGTATTTACGTAAATAATCGTATGATCTGTAGAGATAACCAGCACCGCATCATGGAGCGATTCCAGTATGGAAAGCAGATGCTTCTCTAACTCCATTTCCTTCACCCCCTTCTTTATTACGATACACATATTTTGAATCGTTTTATATACATATACAAAAAGAGAGCTGCATGCGCAACCCTCTACTGCTCATTAACTGCTACCACAACCGCCTCCACAGCTGCTGCCGCAACTGCTGCTACTGCACCCGCTAGTAGATGAGTCACTGCAATCGCGCCCTGAGCTGCCACTGCAGCTTGAGCCGCAAGAAGAGCCCCCAGAAGAGCTTGCTGCTGCTCTTTTCTGCATCTCCATTCCTAGCAGAAGATCCATCTCCCTCTGAAATGCCATTGGATCGACCAGCGAATATACTACCCCTGCGACCGCTATTCCCTCCAAATTACCGTACCGTGATTTTTTGCTTTTTTTCCTCAAGTACGAGGCGGATTGGGCTGAAGCCTTCCTGACCCGATCCTGCAGACGCTGAGCAAGAGCTTTCGTCTGTGCATCCACCGCCTCATGCGCGCGAAGCCATTGTGTACAAATGTCATCTATGCTTCCTTTACTTATCATATGTGCTATCTCCTGGGGAAGCGGATGACGGAAGAACGGCCCCCAGATATCCCAGCTAGCCGGCTTGATTTCATATAACAGTCCATACTGCACGTCAAAAGCAGCCCGTGCGCCTGAATCCGGCTTCCGCTCACCATGCGGTTCATGGTGCACCATCTCACCTGCTACGGCAAAGCAAAGCTTTTCATACTCTCTTGTAAAGACCAGCATCTCATGCCATATCTCATCCACATCATCGCTATACATTGGCACGGACGTAAACAAGGAGGCCATAATAAAATACCGTTTCCACTCGAATAAAAGCCATTCATATTCTTTCTCTGTCCATGCCGGATGCTTCGCCATGATTCTTGCTTTAATCATTTCACCGAATTCGCCGTTCAGCGCTTCGTCTAAACGTTTTGCCAGATCGTATAATGGCACGTGTGGCAGCAGGCCTAATCGTTCAGGAACTGGATCATTATAGCTTTTTGGCGTCTTACGAAACGAGAGCTTCATCGAATTCACATGTTTCTTTTCTTTTTTGGATACACGTTTCTGCATAAGCATAGCGATAAAGGAAATGGAAAGAAAAATAACAGCCAACAAGCTCCAATCCATATAACTTGCCTCCTTTGCTAAACAATAAATACCAGTATATTTACTTATACGGTACAAAAGAAGAAAAGTAACAAAAACGGAAAATTTTGAATTGAAATTCTATTAATTTCTTGAAAGTTTTCGCTAGACCGAACTCCTTGTACTCACTATAATAAATAGTGCAAATGATTGAGTAAGGCAGGGAAGCATAGATGGAGCGATTAAAGTCGGCACTCACACTCTTTATGACGATGATGCTGGTTGTATCTGTATATATCATCATCTGTCTTGGAATTGCCCAGATTTAATTCCAGACGCAAACAGAGGTAGCTCCTACGGAGGCGCTACCTCTGTTTTTTTATAAGAATCGGTACATTAATTCAGCGGTGTAGGCTGCTCCCACTCATCTGATATATGTTCAAGCTTCTCTAAGATACGACGCTTACGATACAGCATCATACCTGCTTCAGCTACATCTTCTACCGTAGATTTATTCAAATATGCACCAAAAATAATACCTGCTACCGGAACAAGCTGAAACAGCTTCTTCCATCCAAAGTTATCCCGATATGCCATGACAACCTCGCGCCATCCCTGCAACTGCGAAATTGTCTGGACACCTCGTTTTCCTGCTTCGTAATCAAACAATTCATCTATAATCGCCTGTTTGCCAACAATATCAGAAGATGCAAATTGCAGGCACTTTACAACAAACAACCGCTCATCCCGCTGCTTTGGATCATAGCCATACGCAATCGCGATCTCCTGCAATACTTTCAATGATAAACCAAGCAGAGCCGGAATATCCACCGCCAGCGTAAAAATTCCACCGATTCCTGTTGTTGCGCCCTGGAAGGTGGCAATTTTCGCCCGGGAACCGCGAAGTTCTTCTGCAACCCGGTTCATATCTTGAAGCGAACGCTGCGCTACATCCTCTACTCGCAGCGGCTCTACAGCAGCATCCTTCTCTTCTGTATGCATCGGAAATCTTCGCAGCACTTCCTGCTCGCTAATCAAGTACCTGCCGCCTGTCTGAATGTAGTTTCCAACTTCATCAAGTGCCTGGCCCACTTTCTCATGCACGAAGGAAGGAGTAACTCGATCAAGCAATTTGAATGGAATACGGCCTAACTTCTCCCAAAACCATAAATCTTTCTGTTCTTTTTCCCATTTTTTAATTTTTTCTAGTTCGATAAGTAGATCGCCGCGTGTTTCCATACATTCACCTCATTGCTTTTTATATGGATGCATTCTTTTCTTTGCCTCTAAATAACACACGAAACAAAGAAGCACCGAATCGTTTGACAGAAAAACCAGGCCCTTGCTGTTTCCTATACCTCTTTTTTACAAATTCAATCACCTGTCTGGGAATTTTTTTGCGGGCAATGAAACGGTAAAATAATCGATAGCCCTCTTTCAAATGTTCCCAGCGTTGATCATTGCCTTCCCGCATATACTCCGATACATCAATCAGCCGTATATTCCCATCCTGCAAAATGATGTTCTTCAGATGAATATCCCGTGGATTTAATCCTTGCTGCCGCGCATACTGAATGGCCTCGTCCACTTGATGAAGCGCACGTCTTGGGATATAAATTCCTTGCAGCAAACAATCATACAGATTGGTTCCTCGTTCATAGCTTAATACGATAAAATTCGAACCTTCTCCATAAAAGAAAGGAAAATAGGGATTTTCTCCAAGCATTCGATATACCTGCTCTTCATCCCGCAGTTTGTTTTCTCTACCAGTCGCGTACACTTTAAACGCATAAGATTGATGTGCTCTGTGAACAAAGACAGCCGCATCGGTTCCCCGCCCCAGACATTCCATCTCTTCCGGTACGTGTGCAATCTGTACGAGCTCATTCTCACCGACTGCTGTGACTTTGATCAGTTCAATGAGCGGTACTACCTGTTTCCAAGTCATAGCCCACAACCTTTCTTACAGTATTTTATACATCAAGCGCGTTCCTCTTCTTTGTTTTCCATAATTATCCTGTATCATTCATAAAAAAGACCTTCACATACTTCCAGAAAAACTGAAAGGACGCGAAGGTCTTGCTTACCCTGTATATAGCAATGGGCTCAGCACACCGAGCGGATACGCTCCGCTGTATTGACGATGTGCCGACCGGATTCATATCCGGTAGCTACTCCCCTTATATGAGTAACAGTATATATTTACACCTATGATATTATATTAACCTTCTTTCCGTAAAATGAAAAGTCCATACATAAAAAAACATATTCTTTGGCCGAAGGGCCGATTCCTCCCTCCGTCCCAAGACGTAGCAAAGATCAAACGGGCGCCCGTTATGGGCATAACGTCACTCAGGATATGATAAAGACAAGAACAGAACACGCCAAGTTAACAAGAAGGGAGGCTTACATATGCGAAAGAAAGGTTCCTACCTCTTCGGTATGGGAATGGTGGGTATCGGCACAATTATGCTGCTTGGTATCCTGAACCTGGGAGTGCTTATTCCGATTTTTATCGCCGGATTTTTCATCTATTTCGGCTGGAGTATGATTAAGAAGGCAAAAGGAGAAGAGCCCTCGCGGCCAATGGTTGATCCTCTGCACGATATGATGCCACACCATCCTTACGGAAATAAAAAAGTATATCCTGCTGATGAACTTGATTTATGGGAAAAGGAAATGAAACAAGGAGGGACAAGCCAATGAGCCTGTTCAAACGCGTACGAGATATTACGGTAGCAACGATGCATCAGATGTTAGACCACGTAGAAGATCCAGTGGCTATGCTTAATCAGTATATGCGTGAGATGGAGAATGAGATCTCCCAGGCAGAGCTTGCCATCGCACGTCAAATTGCGGTTGAAAAGAAATGGAAAATGATGCTTGAGGAAACACAAGCACGCATCGAAAAACGCGAGCGCCAGGCACGGCTCGCCATAGAAGCAGGAGATGAGATGATCGCCCGGCGCGCACTAGAGGACAAGCTTCTCTGTGCAGGAAAAGTGGAAGAGTATCGCGTTCAATATGAGACGTCACATAAGCAAACCCATATGCTGCGAGAACAGCTCCAAGAACTCAAGGATACGTTCTATGAGATGCGTAACAAGAAAGCCATTCTACTCTCCCGTGCCAATGCTGCACGTACCAGCAAGCAGATGAACCAAACGCTGTATTCTATCAACACAGAAAATGCAGCACGAGGTTTCAGCCGCATTGAAGAGCGAGTCATGATGATGGAATCGGAAGCGGAAACCTTACGGCATATGCGCCCCTATCACCTATCATTAGACGAGCAGGTTAAGAATGAAGAACGCAGCGCGCAGGTAGAAGCAGCCTTAGAACAGTTGAAAGCAGAAAAACAGTAATCCGGCTTATGCAGCCATAAAAAAGACTGCCGTGAAAATGTCACGACAGTCTTTCTGCATGTCTCTTATCGTCCGTTTACAGCATCTTTCAATGCTTTACCAGGAGAGAATGCAGGTACCTTTGTTGCAGCAATCTCAATTTCTTCTCCCGTTTGCGGATTACGGCCTTTACGTGCCGCACGCTCACGGCTCTCAAAGTTTCCGAAACCGATCAATTGTACTTTTTCACCGGATTTCAGTGCGCCTGAAATCGACTCAAGAATTGCATCAACAGCTTGTGATGCTTGCTTCTTCGTCATTTCTGTTGATTCAGCTACCTTTTCAATCAGCTCTGTCTTATTCATATGTATCCTCCTTTAATTTCAATAGAGTCTCTTATTATATACCCATTCTTCCAAAATACTAGCCTGTTTAAACATTGTTACGAAAAACAAATAGAAATTCTTATGTTTTTGCTGCAAAGGATGCGGTTGTAAGCGCTTTTTCTGCTCTTCTATCATCATACTTGCCAAGCTAGGGAATGACAATCCTATTTTTAAAAAATAAGGAGAACAGATGCAAGGAAGTACTATACTGCCCATATTTTCATATTTTCCGTTCACGGTCAACCCCGGACCATAGCGCCAACATATAGCCTCATGCCAGATTACTCAGTAGGCTCCGGAATGACAATGGTCGCAATATTCCTCTGTCTGCGCTCCTTGCTCGGTCTTTTGTCCAATGCTCTCTTATATACAGCCACCAACTCTTGCTTAAATTCTGTAAATTCCTCATCTGTCAAATGCATAGCAGCATGTCGATACATCACTCCATCTCCTAGCATGTCAAAGGAATCCTGAGCCAGATACCGGCCATAGTCTCCCATCAGCACAGCAAGAAACGTAGTGAAATATCGCATATGATCATCCACTGTAGCCGTGCTCATGTCCTCGGATGTAAGGTTCGCACCCTGCTCCTCTAATGCATAGACCTTCTCTACTGCTCCACGAATTTGCCGCTGTTCTACAACGGTCAAAACCCCTCCTGTAAGCAGCTTGTTAAGATGGCGATAAAGCGTAGCCTGCGGCACATCAGGCAGCTTTTCTGCCATCTGTTGTACGGTCATGGACTCACGGGCAGCGATCGTCTGTATGATGCGCATACGTACCGGATGAAGAAGCAAGTCGGCCTTCGCGTCTTTTTTCATGCAGCCTCCATCCTCCGTTATCATTTTTAATAGCAATAATAATTATGTTCACTCCTTCTGTCAACGTATTTTGCAGAAATACAAGAGGAAGGAATGTCAGGACAAGCCCGGTTTTCATACACTGTCAAAGAATAAAGGAACCATAAAGGAAAGAGGGCGACGGACATGGCAAAAGCAAGCAAAAAACCGGCAAATAAAAAGCCAGCAAGCAAAAGCAAATACGGACAAATGTCTACAGAGGAGAAAAACCGTTTTAATATGAAGGTCGTGACGGTGGATAAATGCATCGTGTGCAAACAACAGTGCGAGCGTGGGCTCGCTTATATTGATAAAATGGCACAGCCAGGTACCATAGGCTATGGTGTTCCCTGCATCCTAACAAAAGGGAAAGGATACAAGTAGCTTGCGTGTCTACGTACGCCTTCCAACTTCCGATAAAGCGCTCTTGTCTAGATAGGACACTTTATCGGAAAGGCAGGCGGTGCTAGTAACCGGCTTCTTGCAGCGTCAAACAGGCAAGCAAATCCGGAAGGGATGGAGATGCACTCATTCGGTCTACCGTGTAGCCTGCGAAGCGAACAGCCTGAGATGTTCTCTCCCCCATACAAACAAGCGAAGCAGCTCTCAGAACCGTGTCGGCTCCAATCTCATCTAGTTCAAGGAAGCGGACAAGCATGTCTACAGATGCTGCACTCGGAAAAACAACCGTATCAACAGGCTCTTCTTTTAGCAGTCGTACCATATTCTGATTGTATTCATGACACGCTTCTTTCTTATAGAGGACTGCGATGTCACATGCCCCCCATGCCGCCTCATACTGTGCCTTATTCTCGGCTATCGTCTCTTCGCCAACAATGAGCCATCTATCATCTGCCATAAAGGGGGTTGTAATCTCTGCGGCAAATCCTCGCTCTCGAAGCCGGCGAGCCGTGCGAGCAGACAATGCATAGAAAGCAGCCGTAAGCGTGCGCACATCCTTTTCTCTCCGCTGATACGCTTCGAAGAAGAGTGGGACGCTTTCCGGCGAAGTAAACAAAATGCGCTGATACTCTTCACTTCGTTCCATTACTTCTTCAAGAGCATCAGAGTGTGTAGCATGCATAGTAAAGTACGGATACTCGATAACATCGGCTCCCTGCTCGGCTAAGGCAGAGGCAAGATTCCCTGGTTCTGTACCGGTACGGGCTACTAAGATACGACGGCCGAATAATGGCTTTTTCTCAAACCATTGGATGTGTTCACGTACTCTCACGATCTCACCGACGAGCGTAATAGCCGGATTCGTAATGCCTGCTTCTTCAATACGCTGTACAATATCCTCTAGTGTTCCTTGAACCGTTCGCTGGCGCCCTGTGGTTCCCCAGCTAATTAAGGCAATGGGAGTCTTAGGATGACGACCATTTATTATTAAATTCTTGCAGATATAGGATAGATTTTTTACTCCCATATAGAATGCGACAGTATCAATACCTGCAAGTGAAGACCAATCGGCCGTCGGGGTCCCGTCCTCTGTCTTTGCATGCCCGGTCACTAAAGCAAAGCTTGATCCATACTCCCTGTGTGTAACCGGAATACCCGCATACGCAGAGGCGGCGATTCCTGCCGTAATGCCCGGAATAATCTCGTATTCAATCCCCTGATCAGCAAGCACCGCCGCTTCCTCACCTACACGGCCAAACACGGAAGGATCGCCTCCTTTAAGACGGATTACCAGCTTTCCTTCTTTCGCCTTTTGCACAAGCAACTCATTGATCGCTTCTTGACGAAGAACATGATGCCTTGGAAACTTGCCGCAGAAGATAAACTCGGCCCCAGGCTTTGCAAAACGCAGCAGGCGCGGATTAGCCAAGCGATCATAAACTATCGTGTCGGCCTGCCGCAGGCATTCGATCCCCCGAACGGTAATCAGTTTCTCATCACCCGGACCTGCGCCTACAAGGTATACTTTTCCTCCGCTCATACACTTCCTCCCCGATCCAGCCGCTGTTTGCGATAGGCTAGCGAAGCGGCAATCCAACGCTTTACCAGAGAGGGGGCTGAGGCAAAATGGAGATGCGTATAACCGGCTACCATATTTTTTCGTAAAACACCTTCCTGCTTACAACCAAACCGTCCTTGGGCTCCATATGCGGGCGGCAGCTTCTCTTCCGCTTCAAATGTAGAATAGTGAAACTCATGCCCGCGTGCCGTCTCACCTTCCGGCAGCAGAAAGTTGCCTGCCAAGCCGCTTACCTCTCTATAGCCAAGCGCGGCACGCTTCATCTGCATGCGTGTCTTACCCGGAACAACACCCACCATCGGATAGCTTGTTCCATCCGTGGTAATCATCTCTTCTGCTAGATACATAAAACCGCCGCATTCAGCAAATGTCGGCAGCCCATTTTCGATGGCGGTACGTATGGATGTACGCACAGGCTCTCCCTGTGCCAATTCAGCGGCAAACTCTTCCGGAAACCCGCCCCCAATATAGAGACCATCCACATCTTCCGGTACCTTCTCACCAGCCAGCGGGCTGAAGAAAACGCATGCTGCTCCCGCTTCTTCCAACATCTCGAAATTCTCCGGATAATAGAAGTTAAAGGCAGCATCCTTAGCTACTGCGATACGCACCGGAAGCTCAGACGACGGTGTGGCGGTGAGAGGAAATAAACGTACGGCATTCTCCTCACTACGAAGAGGAGCAGTATCTGCCAATGCAAGTAGTCGATCAAGGTCAATATGCTCCGTAACCATCTCCCCAAGCCGGTCAAATAACGGCTCCAACTCACCTCGCTCCACAGCCGGAAGCAGGCCGAGATGCCGCTCAGGAATCTCAATATCAACAGTACGGACAAGCGTACCTAACAGCGGAATTCCGCATTCCTTCTCTACCGCTTCACGGATTAATGTACCGTGTCCCACACTTCCCGCATGATTGGCAATTACACCGACTATTCGAACCTTCGGATTCAATGCTTGAAATCCTTTGACAACCGCTGCCGCGCTGCGTGCCATGCTGTGCACATTCACCACAAGAACGACGGGCGTATCAGTAAGCAGGCTGATCTCAGCCGTACTTCCGGTATCTTCGGTTGGGCTTTTGCCATCGTATAAGCCCATAACTCCTTCAATGATAGAAATATCGGCATCCGCACTGGCACGTGCCAGCACGCCCCGCACAACCTCTTCTGCAAGCATCCAACTGTCCAGATTACGTGCAGGTCGGCCGGTGATCGCCGTATGATAAGCAGGATCAATATAATCGGGACCGCATTTAAATCCTTGTACAATCAATCCCCGCTGCTTCAGTGCTGCCATTAAACCGATCGTAACCGTTGTTTTTCCCGCACCGCTGCCCGTACCAGCGATAATGATGCGTTTGCTGCTCATATCCACCCTCCTCTACACGTCACACCAATACACCGACCGAAATGGTAACATTTCCTGATTTTCGCTTGGTTACTGTAAGTCTATCAAGCCCGCTGTATCGCTTGCAGGCTGGCTCGCTTACCCCATAAGCACCAGTAAATTTGTATACCGTATCGGACGGCTCTTCTATAGTCATCTCATTCAATTCTTCCGGTGTATAATAGACAAAATCCCAGCTATATTTCTCACACACCGCAAGCAAGCCTTGTTCATCTTTTTTCAAATCAATCGTACAGACCGCTTTCACGCTCTGGATCGAAAAGCTGAGTTCCTCCAATGTCGCACAAATAACCCCTTCAATCTCGTCTGCCGATGTACCTCGATTACAGCCCATACCAAGTACGATCACCTTGGGCCGATAGAGGACACCATTTGCTAGAATCGGCAGTTCTTCTTCATTCAACTGCCGATGAGAGATTAATAGCGCAGCATCTGGCCGAGCCAGCAATGCTTGTTCAATAGAATCATACTGTTTCAGTGATGGAGGCATCGGCGTATCGTGCATCCACCAATCTTTCTCACCTGACTCCTGAATAATCGCCACATGCTCCTCATTAACCACGGAAGCACTAACGGGAGTAAGCTTCTTCTCAGACATCAGGTCCCATGTCCAGCCAAATCGGCGTCCAAATAAGTCAACAGGGATTGTCTTCTGCACATCGGATGCAGTCGTAACAACCGGACGGGCTCCCAGTAGCGCGGCGACCTCATGTGTTAGTTCATTCGCTCCGCCCAGATGCCCGGACAGTACACTAATCGCGTGTCGACCCTTATCATCAATAACGACGACACCAGGATCGGTCTTTTTATCCTTTAGCACCGGGGCAATCATACGCACAACTGCCCCTAGCGAGATGAACAGGATCAAGCCGTCATACGCCGGGAAAAGCGCTGGAAATAACAGACGTACCGTTCCGGTGAACATTTGAATGCCCTGCGCCTCCTCATCACCGCGCGCAAACTTATTCATATAATATACATCCGCATCAGGAAACTGCTTTACAAGCGAGCGGGCCATCTCTACTCCGTGCCGCGTAATTGCGACGATGGCATACCGCCCCGTCTGGCGAATCTCCGGAACCACGCCTTCCACTAGTTCGATTGCAGTCGCCTCGACCTGACTCATGAGTTCACACCCCGCCGGAACCGATGCGTGAACTCTTTATCATATAGCTTAGAGCGGAATTCGTCCCGGTCTGTAATCGTAGGATCAAGCGCCCAGCCTGCAAGAATCATCGCATGAGAGCGGATACCGTGCGAACGCAAGTCTTCCGCTAGATTCTCAAGCGTAGAGCGGACAATGATCTGATCCGGCCAACTTGCCCGGTATACGACAGCAACCGGCGTATCCTCACGCCAGCCTGCGGTGAGGAATTCGTCTACGACTTTCTTAACCAAGGTCGCGCTTAAAAACAGAGCCACTGTGCAATGGTGAGAGGCAAGGTCATGCAGCTTCTCACGTTCCGGAACCGGAGTGCGCCCTTCAGCCCGTGTGAGAATGAGCGTCTGCGTTAAATCAGGCACCGTCAACTCCGCCCCCACTGCCGCAGCCGCTGCAAATACCGAACTCACCCCCGGTACAATCTCATATTCCACTCCGCTCTGCTTAAGCAGCACCATCTGCTCAAGAATTGCACCATATACTGCTGGATCACCCGTATGTACACGGACAACTTGTTTTCCCTGCTTTACACGATCGACCATAATATCGACCATCTCTTCTAAGTTCATGCCTGCCGTCTTTAGCACTTCCGCTTCCGGTTTAGCCTTAGCAACGAGTTCTTCATTAACCAGTGAATCGGTCCATAACACAACATCGGCCTGCTGTAATAGCGTAAGTCCTTTCACTGTAATCAAGTCGGGATCGCCCGGTCCAGCACCAATAATATAGACTTTCATTATTTTCTCACCACCATCAGCGTTAAGTATTCAAGCTCCAGCCCTCTCAATTCCGCGACATTCGGCCAGACTACCTCTTCCCCCGAAGTCACCTTCGTTACGACGGATGCTTTAGTAAGCAAGCCCAATTCATCGAGTAGATCCACCATCATATCAATTACTTTGGCGACTTTAATAAAAACGACACAGTCATGGCCCAAAAGCGCCCTCTTCATCTGTTCGCGGTCATCCGTTGCCGGAATGACTGCCACATGCTCGTCGCCATCGGCCAGCGGCAGCCCCAGCCGGGAGGCCACGCCATTTACGGAAGAGATACCTGGGATTGAGATCACGGGTACGTCCGGATGCTTCTCCTGCATCAACCGCATCATATGGATAAAAGTGCTGTACAACATGGGATCTCCTTCCGTAATGAAGGCCACGTCGTGTCCTTGGGCCAGACGTTCATACACCTGAGCTACTGTTTGACCCCATTCTCGATCCAGAATCGCCTGATCTTTTGTCATCGGGAATACAAGACCAAGCATTTCCTTATCCTGCTGGTCAATGTACTGCTCTGCAATCGCATAGGCATAGCTTTTGCTACCCTTTCTCTTACGCGGATATGCGATGACCTTTGATTCCTTCATAATCCGATAGGCTTTCACCGTTACTAGTTCCGGATCACCCGGCCCTACTCCTACGCCGTATAGGGTCCCTGTTGCCATCTAGTTTTCCTCCTTACGTTTTGCTGTAATGATATAAATAGGATTTAATCCTTCGAATCGGTTCATATGTAAAATTGGCTTGCTGCGTGAGATTTGAGCCAGCGTCACGGAAGTTTCGAAGCCCTCTGCTGCAAAAGCCTGCATCGCTTCATATAACGTCTCAATTGTGGCCGCGTTTAGCACGATACGTCCACCTGCCCTAAGACGCGTACAGCACACATGCAGCAATTCTTTCATCTCTCCGCCGCTGCCGCCGATAAATACCGCGTCCGGATCGGCAAATTCTTCTAACCCGGAAGGTGCTCGCCCATGAATGGCCGTAAAATCAGCCCGAAATTTTTTCATATTTTCCCGGCAATTCTCAAGATCGCTTTCGTTTTTCTCAATGGCATATACAGCCCCGAATCGGCACATACGAGCCGCTTCAATAGCCATGGAGCCTGTGCATGTGCCGATATCCCAAACAGTGCTTGTCGGAATAAGCTCCATCGCCGCCAAACTCAAGATGCGGACTTCACGCTTCGTAATCAAGCCTTTATCCGGTTTCCGCTGTGAAAATTCATGATCGGCGATGCCAAGCGGCCAATTCGGGGATGGTGCATTTCGCTTCAGCACCACTACATTAAGTGGGGAGCACTCCGCTTCCGCCATGTCTTCAAGAGACATGCGGCTTATCCGCTCGTCGGCCCCTCCCAAATTCTCAGCAACAAACGCCTCATATTCTGTCATACGAAAAGAAAGAAGATAGCGGGCGATTGCTGCCGGACTGTTTTCCTCATCCGTTAGCAAGCATACTTTATCTTGACCATCGATCTTCTGCGCCAAGCCCTTCATGCTGCGGCCATGCACACTAATGCATGGACAATCCTGCCAGCTCTCACCCAATTTGGCGAATGCCTGCTGAAGCGAACTGATGCCCGGATAAATCTCTACAGGCAGCCGCTTTGCCAAATAGGACCCAATTCCATAGAATAGGGGATCGCCCGATGCCAATACGACAGTTGGTTTATCCGCTTCCGTGATGTGCGCAACAAGTGAAGCAAGACCACCTTTCACGACCAGCTTCTCTCCTTGATAATCCGGAAAAAAAGCAAGATGACGCTCGCCACCCACCAGCAGTTCACTCTCTTCAATCCATTGTTTGTAGAGCGAAAGCAGACTCTCTGCTCCATTGTCTCCTATACCAATTACTTTGACAGTACTCTGCAATCCACTCTCTCCCTTCCAAGAATCTCGCTTTTCATTGTAATAATAACGGTCTCTAGTTCCGCGTCGCCGCCCATCTCCCGCAATCCCGCGTCACATGCATGACGGCACAGCGCTCCAAAAAATGCGTCATATCCGTGCTCTTTCATTAGATCGCCAACCTGGGACGCCGTATTCGCTTCCCTCACCTGTGCTACCATATGCTCTGCGACCCCGGCTTCTTTAGCGATGTCGCTAAGAAATCCGAAATCCACAGGGGCACTCTTGGAATGCACCATCATAACACCCTGTGCCACTTTGGAGAATTTGCCCATCATCCCGACAAGCGAGACACGCTTGATCCCGTATTTCTTGCACATTTTCAACGTGAAACCGACGAAGTCTCCCATCTCAATGAAAGCTTCTTCTGGGTACCCTTCATACAACTTCATGGCGAACTTCTCGCTGCGGCCACCGGTTGTAGCAATAATATGGTCACAACCACCCTGTACCGCTACGCTGATTGCCTGCGCGATGCTCGCTTTGAACGCCGCTGTAGAAAAAGGAACAACCGTACCTCGGGTGCCAAGGATGGAGATGCCGCCAAGGATGCCTAATCTAGCATTCAATGTCTTCTTCGCGATCTCTTCCCCATCCGGAACCGAGATCACAATACGAATCCCCCGCTTCGCTCCATGCTCGCCAAGCACCTCTTGGGCTGTCGTCATGATCATGCGACGCGGGACCGGATTAATAGCTGCTTCACCAACCGGTACAGGGAGTCCCGGCTTGGTCACACGACCGACTCCCACTCCTCCGTCCAGCAGAATGCCCGGCTCCTCCCGCCAGCTTACCGTCGCTACAATCCGAGCTTTGTGAGTTGCATCCGGATCATCTCCCGCATCCTTAATTACTTCCGCTTCCGCACACGTTTCATTGAAGATTACACGCTCCATCTGAAAGGACACCCGTTCTCCAATTGGCAAAAGGATCTCCGCATCCACTACTGGCTTCTGATGGATAAGCGAAAGCAAGGCGGCTTTCATAGCCGCCGTCGCATTCGATCCTGTCGTATATCCGTGACGCATCGGCTTCGCTTCGTCAGCCATACCTGCTACCCCCGTTGTTCGGCCATAATCGACAGCGCATTGACCGCAGCAACTACGACCGTACTTCCTCCTTTACGTCCTATGTTTGTAATAAACGGTATATCAAGCTTTGCCAGCTCTTCCTTCGATTCGGCCGCCGATACGAACCCAACCGGCATGCCGATAACCAATCCGGGGCGGGCTATGCCTTCTTTTACAAGTCGAATGAGCTCAAGCAAGGCTGTTGGTGCGTTACCAATAGCGAAAATACCCCCATCCGCTTCCTGTATCGCTTTGCGGATTGAGATGATGGCACGTGTCGTATTTAATCGCTTGGCTTCCTCAATTACGTCAGGATCAGAAATATATACGTGAACGCTGCCGCCGAATTTTTCAAGGCGAGGCTTGCTGATACCGACCTGTACCATCTGAACATCAGCCACAAGCTTCTGCCCTTCCCGTATTGCACGAATCCCGGCTTCGATCGCATCCGGATGAAACACCATGCTGCGTCCTAACTCAAAGTCAGCCGACGCGTGAATAACGCGCTGTACGACAGGGTATTGTGCTTCCGTAAACGGATGCTCACCCAATTCTTCCGTAATCATTTCAAAGCTTTTGCCCTCAATCTCCTGTGGTTGTACCGTCAATGGTTTAAACTCTGTATGAAAGTCCATCTTTTTCTGCCTCCCCCAATTTTTCGCACAAGCCTGTAATCACTTGATGAAACTCGGAAAATACGGTGCCGTATTCGATTTTTGGCCGCGCAATCATAATGGTCGGAATGCCCAGCTCAAGCGCCGCCTCCAGCTTCTCATCTACGGAGCCGACTTTTCCGCTCTCCTTTGTAATCATCATCGTCACACCATACTGCTTGTACAACGCGGCATTCAGCTCCTTGGTAAACGGCCCTTGAATGGCAACGATGTTCTTCTGCTCAACGCCTAGCTGCTCACACTTCTCCATATTGTCCTTACGAGGCAGCATACGGGCGATCAATCTTACATCGGGAAGCCCGATGAGCCTCTCCGCAAAAATCTGCAATGTCTTACTCCCGGTCGTCAGCATGACAACCCCTGTATGCTGTGCTGCCAGATCTGCCGCTTCGACGTAATCCGAGACGGTCGTAATGAGCGGATGCACTCTATCCTCTACAGAGGCGCGTTCATAGCGGATATAAGGCACTTCTGCATCCTTCGCCCCGTTCAATGCATTGCGTGATGCCTCTTCTGCAAATGGATGGCTGGCATCAATCACCGCATCGAAGCCTTCTGTCTTAATCAAATGCGCAATCTCCTCTGTATTCATTCGGCCAATCCGCACGGGAAGTCCTACTTCCTCCATGCTTTTTGCCGCACTGTCCGTCACCACCGTCGTCAGAAGTGAATAGCCGGCTTGCCGAACCTGAAGCGCCAATTCTCTCGCATCACTCGTACCTGCTAGAAATAAGATCGTCTTAGACATGTTCTTTTTCACCTGCATGATGATGATGTTCGTGCGCATGATCATGCAGGTGATGTGAATGCCCGTGATCATGATCGTGGTCATGATGCAGATCCATATGCTCAACTGCAAACAGTCGGTATTGGCATGTATCACAATTCATCTTCACTTCATCCTCAAGCGTCTCTGCAATCCGATCGAGAAATACTGTCTGCAAGCCTGGATGAAATCCGATGTAGTCTGTCATAAGAAACTCACGATCTTCATATGTACTGCGGAAATGTGCCAGCTTATCTTCCATGCGCTTCATCAGAATGCCTGTAAACAACAAATACGGAATCATGATGATTTTCTTGGCACCTAACGTGAGGCTGCGCTCGATCCCTTCTTCTACCGACGGCTGTGTCACCCCGATAAAGCACGTCTCCACCCATTTCACATGAAGGCGTTCCCACAGCATTCTTGAGAGCTTGCATACATCGCTATTGGCATCCGGGTCACTGCTGCCACGTCCAACGACCAATACGGCAGTATCTTCCGCTTCCTTCTCAATATCCACACCTATTTCCGTAAGGCGGGAAGCTAGGATGCGAAATACTTCATCATGAATACCGATAGGACGGCCATAAATAAACTGTACATGCGGATATTTTGCCTTCGCTTCGTCAATCGCCGCCGGAATATGAATTTTCGAATGCCCGGCTGCAAATAACATCATTGGAATCACAGCGACCTTCGTCGCTCCCCGTTCTACACAAGTGGTCAATCCTTGCAGCATATTCGGCGCCTCGAATTCAAGAAAGCACGTCTCGATAATCGGTACTGCTATATGTTTCTTCATGCCCTCTACGAAGCGAAGCACTTCTTCATTTCCCTGTGGGTCCCGGCTTCCGTGTCCTACAAACAATACCGCCTGCATATGATAAGATGCCTCCTTTTTTCTTATATATCAACCTATACGTATCGAATACGTTAGTCTCCACAGACCGCGTCTACTAAGACTTGAACCGGCGCTTCCCGGTAGGTGAAGCCTTCGATCTCTTTCACCCGCTTAAAGAATTTGTGGAAGCGTTCATTCGGGTGTCCTTCTTCCTTGTATTTGTGCACAATGCGCTCAAGCAGACCAACAATCTCTGCCGGTTCAATCCCTTCGGCTACAGGTTGGCCTACATGGGCATTACGGCCAACCGTTTTGGCACCAAGGAATAGATCGAACTTGCCTTTTCTAAAGACGAGACCGATATCTTCTGTTACCGCGCCGTAGCATGCCATACCGCAGCCGTTAATGCCGACCTTGGTCTCTTTCGGCATGCTGATTCCCCCTAATACATGCTGAATCTGCTCTGCATATGGAATGGAATCCGTCTTCTCTCCGTCACAGAAATCACAAGCCTTAATGGTTAATACATCGCCGACAGGCTGGATGAGCATCCCAGCTTCCACAAGCCTACGGGTGATGTGCTCCGGGTCGGTGGTCGGGACGCTGATGAGCATCTGATGGTGCGGCGTATATTCTATGCTTCCTTCTTCCCCGACAATTTCGGCAAGCAGCAGCATTTGCTTGGCACTCAGCTTCTTATTGGCTACACCGGGCGAGACGGAAAATTCGAAAATTGCCTCCTGCACAAATCCGGCCGCTGCTACAGGAGCCGCTTCAGGTGAAGTGCCAAGCAGGCGGCTTAAGGCCTCCTCTGCCATATCACGGGAAGAAGTCCGTATCGTTGGAGCTTCAGATTCAGATCCAGGGTTCTCTTTTTGTATATCCGGCGCTACGCTATGCAATGCCCACGGTTCATTCTCTTCCCGCAGACGCTGATGGGGAGCCAGCTTTTGTTTTTCCGCACTTAATGTATATTTGCGCTGATAGCCGCGCGGGGTAATCATTTTTCCATCATACAGGCGTGTAGAATTGTTACCGATCACTACCGTAGTAAGCATGCCGATATCGTGATCAAGCATATGGGCAAGATCTGTAATGACTACGGACTGACGCTCGCGGTAAGCGCTCTTCACCAGGCCAACCGGTGTATCCGGTGATCTGTACTTCAATAAAATACGCTGCGTCTCTTCGATCTGACGTGTTCTGCGTCCGCTTTTTGGATTGTACAGCGCAATGACAAAATCTGCTTGTCCGGCCGCTTCCACACGTCTGGCAATCAACTCCCACGGTGTCAGGTGATCACTGAGGCTGATCGTACAAGCATCATGCATGATCGGCGCACCTAACAAGGACGCGCAGGAATTAATGGCCGAAATGCCCGGAATCACCTCTACCCCGATCCCTTCCTTCTCTGTCCAGCCCTGCTCCATCAACACTTCATATACCAGACCGGCCATACCATATACACCCGCATCTCCGCTGGAGATAACACCGACGATCTTGCCTTTTTCCGCTTGGCGTACCGCTTCTTGGGCGCGTCCTACCTCTTCAGTCATTCCCGCCTGAATTACGGTCTGGTCTTCTCGCAGCAGGCCCCGGATCAAATCAACGTATGTCGTATAACCAAGGATGATTTCACACTCTTCAATGGCCTCGCGAGCCCGCTGGGTAATATGTTCGAAGCTTCCCGGTCCAAATCCGATAATCAGTACTTTTCCGCTTTTTTTATCCATACGATCACCCCATTTTTTGTTTGCTTTCATTCCTTCTCTTCTTTAATTCACATCTCAACTTCGCTGCTGTGCGCGGATATGTCAGTGAAACAGAGTCAAGTGAAGGAGCCAGCGCCTCCCACACATCGAACAGAAGCGGCGTGCCTACCTGCAGAGAGGCCAGTACATCACGCTGCGCAAATACATCTTCTGGCACTCCCTCTAATACCAAACGCCCTTTGTCCATGACAAAAATCCAATCTGCCCATTCGTAGGCCAAATCAATGTCATGCGTTGCCATGAGCATTGTTGTCCCCTCTTCTTCGTGAATGGTATCAAGTTCTTCAAGCAGCCGCCTTGTATGCAGGCAATCAAGATACGCCGTCGGCTCATCTAGAAGCAGAAGTTCCGGCCGCATCACCATGACACCAGCCAACGCTACACGCTTTTTCTGACCCAAGCTTAAATGATGCACTGGCCTTGCATGCAGCTCATCTAAGCCAAAACGCGACAGTGCATGTGCTACTCTTTGATTAATCTCGCTCTCGGCCAGGCCAGCATTGCACAATCCGTAAGAGAGATCTTCTGCAACGGTACTTGCAATCAACTGCTGTTCCGGGTCTTGAAAAACCAGGCCTACCTTTCGTCTAAGTTCTGATAAAAAGGTTCGGCCATATATATAGGGCTCGCCCTTCCATCTCATCTCTCCGCGCT
Organism: Aneurinibacillus sp. REN35; assembly: GCF_041379945.2. Classification (NCBI taxonomy): domain Bacteria; kingdom Bacillati; phylum Bacillota; class Bacilli; order Caryophanales; family Paenibacillaceae; genus Aneurinibacillus; species Aneurinibacillus baijiui. Next base: position 46,033 of record NZ_JBFTXJ020000019.1, read on the forward strand.
CCGGTTGATAAATACCATTCAGATGCAGGAATAGTGTCGATTTGCCGCAGCCGTTATGTCCAATTAGCGCACAGCGGGCTCCCGTGGGAATCCGCAGGGTTACCCCGTCTAATGCAGGCTGCGTGCTTCCCGGATATGTATAGGACACATCATCCATTTCTATAATCCAAGCCAACCACCTTACCTCCTCGTCCACCATTCAAGCGCCACAAGTAAAACAAAACCAACAACAGCCTCGACCCCATAGCGTCCCGCTCCTGAAAAAGATGCCGTAGATATGACCCGCAAATCGCCGGTAAACCCACGGGCGGCAAGTCCGATAGAAAGCTGCTGGTAACGCTGAAATGTACGGGTAAAAAGCCGAACGATCAGAAAACCTGCATCCCGTATTTTCTTTCGAAATCTTCCGCTCCCGCTCCGTGCCTGCTGGGCGGTCCACAACTGTTCTGCCGTCTCCAAAAAAACAAAGACGAAACGGTACATAACAAGCAGCAAATCAGTTAGAAGCACCGGCACTTTTACGCGCCGCAGGACCGTAAGCAATTCCGTAAACGGCACCGTCAACAAGATAAAATACAGGCAGGATACCGAAGCCAGCGAACGAATGAGCAGCATACCAGCCTTCTCCACGCCCTCTCTACTTCCGTATATGTGCCAGGAGGCGGCAGAAAATTGGAATAACACCGTGTCCGTTGGTGGTGCAGCGGATATCTCCACCACCAACGGAGGCAGGCCGAGCATCAGGAACAATGTCACTGCCCCAAGCAATCGCACATACACCCGACCCGAAATACCGGCACGAAGGACAATCCATGCACTCATCCACATGAACACAGCAGCATGCACCAACGTATGTGATAGCAGGACAAACAACAGCATGCAAAGCCCGAAGCCTACCTTTTGCGCCGGATAAATATGACGAAGTCGGTTCGTATATGCGATGGCATCAAGCTGAATCTTCATCCAACTGGTCTCGCTTTAAAGACCGGCCCTTATAATAACCGATGCCATACCCGATAATACCGGCTCCAATCGCAGCCTGCAGAGCAAACAAAAGACTCTCCGTCTCACCGCCCGGTAGCTCAAACAATGGCTCACTCCACGGCTCGTAAGTCGGTGCTACTTCACCGATGGCTTCCTCCGCCGCTCCATCTGCGCCTCCAAATTCAGAATCCTTGATGAGCAGAAGCGGAAGCGCAATCAGCGCGATGACACTAAGGACAAGCACGATATTTAACCAACCTTTTGATTTGTTCATCGTTACGCTCCTCGTCTAATAGATTGCAATTGCATCAATTCTTTTCCGTTATAGGCAACAAGCCAGTTCCATACAAGCACCGTCAATAATCCTTCACTAATAGCCAGCGGCACTTGGGTTACAGCAAAAATCCCTGCAAATTTTGCAAATGATGCCGCAAAGCCACCGCTTGCCGCTGGAAAAGCAAGCGCCAGTTGTACAGAAGTTACAAGATATGTCGTCAAATCAGCCAATGCGGCTGCCATAAAAATCGCCAGCCGCTGCTTTCCTGTAGAACGAGCGATCGCTTGGTACACAGCATATGCAACAAAGGGTCCCACTACCGCCATAGAGAATGCGTTAGCCCCTAGCGTAGTTAATCCTCCGTGCGCGAGAAGAAGAGCTTGGAACAGAAGAACAAGTGTCCCTAGTACCGTCATAGCAAGCGGACCGAACAAGGCTGCCCCAAGACCTACACCCGTCGGATGTGAACTGCTGCCTGTTACAGAAGGAATTTTTAGTGCGGATAGAACAAAAGCAAAAGCACCTACCAGACCAAGCAGAAGCTTCGCCTCTGGGTTTTCTCTTGTAATCCGTGTCAATGACCGAACACCCAACAGGAAAAAGGGCAGAAATAATACCCACCAGAATACGGCCCATTTTACAGGCAGAAATCCTTCCATAATGTGCATAGCATAAGCGGTCTGCGGATCATTCCATACGAAATACAGCACAAATCCCAAAACCACAGCTATGCTTGATAGCGTACGCTTTCGTTTCATTCATCTTCCCCCTCTTAACTCTATATACAAATAAAAAAAGCATCCTCTCCCACGGAAAAGATGCTTAGGTATACAAAAGCGCACAATCGGTTAACCAAACAAGCCAAGCGTACATCATGCCCCTTCGAACACCTACCCATCCTCGTGGTGTAGCAGTGTTGCTCTTTACGGCAGGTCTCCTGGCTTCGAGTCAATGAACAATCACCCCCTTCCCGCTTCGCAGGCGAAGCAGTGGGTGAATCGATGGGATTGTTCTCCTCTTCACAGTGGCGGGACCGCGTCGGTTTTGCACCGAACTTCCCTTTTAAACTTTCCATTCCGATCTTCCTTTCTATAACCGGAATTTTAAGTACCATAAAGCTATTCCTATTCAGTTTAAAATTGTGCTCATTATACCACACACCCTAAAATAGCGCTATATTCAATATGCCGTATTTTATGACCATTTTTATGACTGTACGCCCTTATATTGTGACTTCTACGCCTTTATAATAAGCGATAAGGCACACTATCTATCTCATAACACAATTTGAGAATATACCGTCTCCATCTCTAGTAAAAAAGAATTATAATAAAAATACCAACTCTGTAATAAGGAGAGCGGAAAACTGTATGATCAAAATCCTGATTGCTGACGACCAGACACTTATGAGAGAGGGCCTTAGAACAATACTGGATTTAGAAGACGATATGCAGGTGATCGGCACTACAGAAAACGGCCTCGAAGCCTATGAAATGGTGGCAAAATTTCAACCCGATATTGTCTTGATGGATATTAAGATGCCGGTCATGGATGGCATTGAGAGCACCAAAAAAATTAAAAAAGACTATCCTGCTACCCTTATTCTCATTCTGACGACATTTGCAGAAGATGAGTACATCGTAGAAGGTCTATCCAACGGTGCAAGCGGCTTCTTATTGAAAGATATGCCGGGTGATAAGCTGATTGCAACCATCCGCGACGCGGCCATAGGACAGATCATGCTGCCTGCCGTCATCGCCGCCAAACTGGCGGCACGCCTCTCACACTTCTCCTCTCAAGCACAACATACGATTCATACCGAACGACTTAAGCAGCAAGGAGTCGAATTGTCCGATCGTGAGAAAGAGATTGCGGCTCTTATGCTTCAGGGCATGAACAACCGACAAATCGCTAAAACATTGTATATCAGTGAAGGTACCGTGAAGAATTATGTCAGCATGATCTATGCAAAAATCGGCACGAATGAACGCTCAAAAGCCATTGTGTACTTAAAAGATTTAGGAGTGGAACCGAAGTAAACACCTGCTAGTAGCATACATAAAAAGGGGGCTGCCTAGCATGAAGGGGAATGCTTTTGCCTTCGTTATTCTTTGTGTGTGCGTATTCCTCACCGGCTGCACAGCCCGGTCCAATCCGCCTGTAGCATCTTTCGGTATTCTCGATGCTTCCAGTTGGAACTTCGCTAAGCAGGGGCCTATTGAACTGAATGGAGAGTGGGGACTTACATGGGGGCAATTTACTGCACCGAGCAACTCACTGCCTGCCTCTACAGCCGAGATGTCCACTATTTCTGTTCCTTCGATATGGAATGGAAAACAGGTTGGGGGACATTCTCTTTCCGGTAAGGGATATGCAACGTACACAATTTCCATCCGCTTTAATCCTGCGGATAATATGTCTCTCAAAGCTCTATACATCCCGATTGTTTTTACATCCTACACGCTTTATATCAATGGAGCACCTACTGCTTCCGCAGGTACTCCCGGCATGAATAAGCACAGTACGAAGCCGCAAGATATAACGCAGGTCGTCTATTTTCATCCGCGACATAACCAGGTGACACTCACCTTTCACGTGTCCAACTTTGCCCATAAAAAGGGTGGCATTTGGAAACCGATTCTTCTCGGGGATTATAAGCAGATCACAGATCTACGGGAGAAGAGACTGATCTTCGATGCAGCTCTCTCATCAAGTCTTCTCATTGTCGGAGTCTATCATGTTGTTATTTATCTATTGCGCCGCAAGAACACATCAGCGCTGTATTTTAGCTTATTCTGCATGCTGATCGGCGTACGCTCCATCATTAGCGGACGTGATGTTCTCCTCACTAAGCTGTGGCCCGACTTCAACTGGGACCTTGCTTTGCGCATTGAATATCTTGCCTTTTACCTTGCTCTTCCGTTTTTTTCAATGTTCATTCGTTCGCTATATCCGGAAGACATTCATTCGATTTTTATTCGCACAGTACAGATCTTATCAACACTTTTCAGTCTGATTACCGTTCTGACACCTTCTACTTTTTATACGGAAGCAATCGTTCCGTTCTATGGAGTTATGCTTGCCAGCATTTTTTATCTTATAGGGTGTCTCGTCCTTATTGTGATGCGAAGAAGAGAATTTGCACTTCTCAATGCATCTGTGGCTGTGTTTTTCCTAATTACGGCGATTAATGACGTATTATACTACAATCAAATCGTCCCCATCGGCAACATGACACCATTCGGATTGTTTTTGTTTATCTTCGTACAATCCTTCACGATCTCAATTAAGTCTTCACGTGCCTTTACTGAAGTGGAGAGAATCTCAAGGGAGTTAAAGGAATTGAATAATACCCTTGAAGAAAAAGTTATAGAACGAACAGAAAAGCTAACGTCCTCACTTAAAGAAATGGCAGCAGCCCGGGCTGAGATGTCCGCCCTTGCAGAGCGGAATCGAATCGCTGGAGAGATTCATGATATTGTAGGACATACCTTAACAACTACCGTCGTGCAGATTGAGGCCGGCAAACGCCTCCTTAGCAAAAACCTCCCGCTTGCGATTGAGAAACTGGACTTATCGCAAGAACTTGTGCGTAATGGATTAAATGAAATCCGCCGCACCATTCATACGATTAAAGAGGACGAGACTGATCTTAATCTTGAGGAAGAATTGAAGCAATTAATCCATCTGACAGAAAAGCATGCAGGCGTGAATATTTCCTATTCGATCTCCCCCTTACCCGAACTCCATGCTTTACAGAAAAAATTTCTGTACCACGCTCTTCAGGAAGGGCTAACGAATGGAATCCGGCACGGACAAAGCGCACGTTTTTATTTTACGCTGCAAGAAAAGGATGGGGAGATCACTTTTGTATTAGAAGATGAGGGGCGCGGATGCGAGAACATCGTATACGGATTTGGTCTTCAAACTATGGAACGCCGTGCTCATGAGCTGCATGGTACGCTATCGCTTACATCCCGGCCGCAGCAAGGCTTACGACTCACCATTTTACTCCCGATAAGAATCGAATCTACATCATAAAGCAAAAAGAGTAGAGACCACCTATTGTAAGGTGGTCTTTTTTCCTGCCTTTTTTATATGTTTTATATTCAATATTTCGTAACTACTTTCTTTTTCACTATATTGATATGAATAATAAAGTCTACTATATTATACATATATAGTATAAATTACTTACAAAAGTATAAAGAGAAAAGAAAAGGGGAGAATAACTCCTATCATATGACCCATATTATTTTGAATTATTTAACTGTTACTAGCGGATTTAGTTTATAAAGGAGCGTCCTATTTCCTAAATCATCAAGAAATAAGCAAGGATAGGACTTCGGAAGGAAGATTATCATGAAGCAATACATTGTATTTTTCATCTCATTTTTCTTACTTTTTGGCTTTGGCTTGTCAAACGAAGCAAAAGCGGGAACAGTAAATACTATGGACATACAAAATGTATACATGGATATACGAGATTTTGGCGCAAAAGCAAATGATCAGGCAGACGATTCGGCTGCCATTATGAGCGCGATCCAAAAAGCGGATCAGGCAGGTGGAGGGACGGTATTTCTTCCGGCCGGTACATACCAGGTCTCTGCGATCAAAGCGACCGTACGCAACCCCATCTCTATTGTGGGCGAGCCCGGTACCGTACTGGACGGTAAGCGTTCCACCCAACCTACTCTAGTAAGCATCGGCGGCACAAGACAAGAATCCGCCCCATTAACAACCAATGCAGTCAAAGGCAGCCATACGATCAACACAGCCCTTTCCATCGCCCCTGGAGATATCGTCTTACTTCACTCTACCGATCTATTCAACCCAGCACGCAGCTATTATTATCGTGGTGAGCTGGCTGAGGTTCAATCCGTCGCAGGCAATGACATTACATTAACCAATCCGTTATTCGACACCTACAATGCAGCTTCTACCGTTGTCTATAAACTCACCATGCCAAAAATTAGTATCACAAATCTTATGATTGAGCGTGACTCTTCTCATGCCGGTCTCATCGTACAATATGCAAAGGATGTGCAGATCAATAATGTTGAAGTGGCCGGCGCCCGAGAACGCGGAATCGGTGTCGCATATGCATACGGCGGTACATTAGAGAAGAATGAGGCGAGCGATTGCTGGTATGAAGGAAGCGGGACAAGCTATGGCCTAAGCATCGCGTCTTCTCAGCATCTTATGGTTAAAAATAACTGGTTCCATGGCGGACGCCACGGCCTCTCGCTTGGCGGACAGGAGCCAACGCGCGATATCACAATTACACAGAACGTTATTGATAACTATGAAAAGTCACGAGTTGGCGCATTGAATACCCATGAAAATGTAGAATACATCAACGTATCGCAGAATGAAATACTAAACGGTGTCTCCACTGTCGGCGACTATCTTACATTTGAGAATAATAACATTACAACACGCGTGGATTATCCCGGCATTATTGTAAAGCAGAACTGGAACAGCGACCAATTGGTGTTTCGTAATAATAAGATTACGGCTCCTGATCACTTTGGCATTCTATTAGAGACGTATCTGCCGTCCCTTGAAGTTCAACAGGTACTGATCGAAGGAAACACGATCCGCTCTAAATCAGCAGGAATTGGCATTAAGCCCCGCACAGAGACAGCGACGGACACCAAAATCAAGAACCTAATCATTCGAAACAACAACATCGTCTCTTCCATCGACAGTGCGATCTCGATTCGAAACTATAAACAAACGCCGATTGAAGTAACGAATATGACAGTAGAGGGCGGTACATATACATCGACCGCCAATAAAGGAATCTTCGCCCAAATCGCTCCTACTTCCGGACAAGTTGCGGTAAATGGTGCTACGATTCGGACAGATAAGAATACAGAATACGGAATGATGCTGATTCACTTCAAACGCATTGCCATTGATGCATCACGTATCGAAGGTCCGGCAACGTTAGGAAATTCCAGCTTCTTTCAATATGCCGATAACGTAGTAATTACCAACAGTAAGCTCAGTAACTGGAGCTACAAAAACGGCATTCGGACCCTCAATGTAGCGCAAATACAAATGGAAAACAATACGTATGAGAACACTCCTTTCTAACGAATAAAAAGGCGAATGGCAGCGGCTGTATCAGCTACCATTCGCCTTCTTTTATTATGGTTACTACCAACTACGGCCAGCTCCCCCACCTCCCGAGGAGCCTCCCCTACCTCCGGCAGAACCACCACCGCCTCCACCGCCGTTCCTTCCAGAGCGGAGTAACGATAAAATGGCATAGGTTATGGTTCCGCCAAAATATTTCATATCAATATAGATAAGAAATACAAGGCCAATCACAAAGACAACCTTCACCCAGGACGGCAGCGCATCCCACCAAGCTAATTGATCAGACTCCTGATTCGTATACGGAGTAGCGGGTACCTGCAACTGGTCTGCGACATTGTATTCCTTTGCCACCTCATTGATCAGTACCTTATATGTTTCCGTTACAGCTACATTCGGCCGGTCTTCTTTCAGGTAGGGAACGGCGTAGTCATCCAAAATGCGTCCCACCTTTCCATCAGGAAGCGCACCCTCTAACCCATATCCTACTTCCACATAGATTTTCCGATCTTGGACGGCTACCACAAGCAGCACCCCGTTATTCTTCTTAGGGTCGCCAAGACCGTACTTGCGAAAGGCCGCCGTCGCGTATTGATTGATGGAGGCAGGCTCCGTCGAATCCACTGTAAGCACAGCTACTTGCGCAGTGGTACGTTGATCGAGACGCCTTCCATATTGACGCAACGCGTTTTTTTCTTCCGGGGTAAGAATAGCGGCCTGATCCTGTACATAGATGTCTCCTACCGGACGTGGAATCTGTATAGGAGCTGCCGCACTGGCGATAACGCTCGTAAAAAATATAGCGATAAAACTAACCAGGAAGCCATACATTATTCCCTTGCGCATTATTGTCCACCATTAAAATCCACCTGTGGAGCTTTTGCGGCACCAGGGTCCGCTTTGAAATATTCTTTTGCCTCAAATCCACCCATTCCGGCAATCATGCTTCCTGGAAATCGCTTAATATCCTTATTGAACGCAGCAACCTGTGTATTATAATCCTGCCGGGCAACCGCAATGCGATTTTCTGTGCCTGCTAGCTCATCCATCAGTTGGGTAAACTGACGATCTGCTTTAAGGGTCGGGTAGTTCTCTACAACGACCAACAGACGGCTCAGTGCATTACTTAAAGAAGCGTCCGCATTTGCTTGCTCTGCCGGTGTTTTTGCTCCGGCCAATTGCGCCCGTGCATTCGCAATATCTGTCAGCACCTCTTTTTCATGGATGCTGTACCCTTTCACTGTATTAACAAGGTTTGGAATAAGGTCCGCTCTGCGCTGCAATTGATTATCAATCTGCGCCCAGCTTTGGTTTACATTCTCCTCGGCACTGACCAGGCTGTTGTATTTGCCCATACCGAGGAAGGCAACCGCAAGGAAGGCAATAACTACTACAATAAGTATGGTTTTGGACGAGCTGCTTTTCATGTGATCACTCCTTTACCTTTTTATACGTGTCCGCTTGTTTATCTCTCTATACGCGCTTCATCCCGTTAGGTTACAATATCTCCCTTATATTTATTGTACAGATTGCGTTGCTAGTACACAAAACAGCCGGGATGGTCCTGATGATTCTTTCCCCTAAAAGAAAAAAATGACACAGCCTGCGCAGAGAGCTGTGCCACCTAGTGTACGCGGTGTTCCGTTTTTCGTTTATCGAGCGCAGCACCCGTCTGTTTTTTATACTCGAAGCAATCGTACGACAGCTCGTTTCATGGCTTCTACGATTTGCGGCTTTGCTCGGGGAGAAGACACAAAGATCGTGTGCATTCCTAATCGATTGCCGGCCCATATATCCGTCATAATTCCATTGCCAATTACCGCTGTCTCCTTTGTTTGGGTGCCGAGAATATTCATCGCTGCAAAAAATGCTTTCTTTTTCGGTTTTCCCGCTTCAAATAAAGCCGGAATCTCATCAAATACCTCGTGGCTTCGTCGCGGAGGTTTGCTGTTTGAGACAATCACCAGCTTGATTGCATAGCGAGACTGAAACTCCTGTGCCCATGCTTTTAGTGTATTCAGCATAACATCAGTGTTACTATCCGTTACTGTATTACTCCAATCCAGGATGATTCCTCTAATCCCTGCCTGCTGTAATGCCTCTCCGTCTATCTCATAAATGGACCGTGCAGTTTGGGAAGGTTGTAAAATAGGCATAAGCTTCCCCCTGTTGGGCTGTACTCATTGTCAACCAGTTATATATAGCTTGGCTTTATTTTTAAAAATTATAAGCACCTCTGCGCGTAATAAGGCGATAAGTACCGTTGCGAAGCATCCGGTCGTTCCCTGGCAGAAGTTTACCCGTATCTGATCAAAGAGGATAGGGGCGTAATTCCGTCCTTGATTGGGCAGAATATGTTCTGGGACTGTGCTAGTAAAGCAGCAATTCCCCATCATAAACAAAGGAGTGGGATAGATGGCTGAAAACAAAGATCGCAACCGGAACAATACAGTTAATGATGACGTGACAAATAACAATGTCGGTGAGGCTGTAGGTACTGTGGGCGGCGGTGTTGCCGGCGCTGCTGTCGGATCCATTTTTGGACCGCTTGGCACTGTTGCAGGTGCAATCGCTGGCGGTGCATTGGGGAACCAGGTCGGTGAAGGTGTAGAAGATACCGACGACGACACACAAAGTCGAGACGAATAAAATACGCAGTATGATCTGGTAAGAAGAAGCGAGGGACAGAGGCAATGCTGCGCCCTCGCTTCCTTGATGAAGTCAAAATTCCACTGCCCTTTTCGGTACCCATCTCCAAGGCAAAATAAAAAGACCTACCTCATGAATCATGAAGGCAAGCCTTTTTCAGTTGGTATTTACTTCGTAGCAGCAACTCTCAACTGTTCATTCTTTTTAAGCAATTGCGTGAAGGAAGGCGTTATTTTAATCTTGAAAGGACGCCTTACACCTTCTTTTAATCTAGGCATCGGAATCATGTCAAAACCTCCTTTCTATATCATCCTTGATAACTATATTTTAACAGAATGTATGAGATGAAAATGTAATCCAAATTACAAACCTGTATTTTATACGAACCCTACATACAACGGTTATGATACAGCTATCGTTTATGACGATAAAGAGTACCCTGATAAGATCAGCAGACGCTGCGATCATTGCGGTAACACTCATTAACGATGTCGAAAAAACTCTTTAGTTTAGTAAAGGATTGCACCTCACCTTGAAACAAAAAATGACACAGCCTGCATGTGTGCAGAAAACTGTGTCATTTTTTTATGATAACAGCGGCCCCGAGAGGAATCGAACCTCCGACGCACGGTTTAGGAAACCGACGCTCTATCCGCTGAGCTACGGAGCCAATGGAATTATTATATATAACTTCTTTTTGATTTTCAAACACCAACTTCAACTGCAAATATACTTCCATGTTTATTCATGAAATCTCTACTTCATCCGCCATATTTCTCTTTTACCGAGAAAACCGTTTGATTTTCCCTCCAACATGCTACTGTAATATTACAGTTCAAATAAAACAACAACAATTATAGCACAGGCGGGGTGGATCACATGCTATCAAACCGTTTACGAAACAAAGCATTATTCAGTAAGATTGTTACCAGTAAAGAAGCAGCCGGTTGGGTCCAGCACGGTATGACTATCGGATTCAGCGGGTTCACTTCATCCGGTGATCCGAAGGAACTTCCTACCGCGATCGCCGAGCGAGCACGCGAGAGTGGACAACCGTTTAAAATCAATGTATATACCGGGGCTTCCGTCGCTCCTCATGTTGATTCCGTACTAGCAGAGTATATGGATCTTCGCCTTCCATTCCAATCTGACGCTGTACTACGCAAAGAAATCAACAAAGGAAATGTACGCTACATTGATCAGCATCTCTCAGAGGCAAGTGATGCATTGAATACAGGCGCCGTTCCCCAAGTTGATATCGCGATCGTGGAAGCGCTTGCGATTACAGAAGATGGCGGCATTATCCTTACTACTTCCTGTGGTAATACGCATACGTATGTAAAAAATGCAAAAGAAGTCATCGTAGAGGTAAATCTCGCTCAACCTCTTTCTTTAGAAGGTGCACATGACGTATATGATATTGCTGATTTTGGTGAACGCCAAGCCATTCCGCTTACGTCTGTCGATCAACGCATTGGACACACGTGTATTCCTGTTGGACTCGACCGCATCAAGGGCATTGTCATAACCAATACACCGGATACGGCGAAGACACTCATCGAACCGGACGCGGAAACCATTATGATCGCAGATCACCTGCTTACTTTTTTACGGGAAGAAATGAAAGCAGGTCGCCTTCCTAAGAAACTGCCGCCGCTTCAATCAGGTGTAGGTTCTGTTGCTAACGCTGTTTTTCGTGGCTTTTTGCATTCCGAATTTACTGATTTGGAATTGTATTCCGAAGTGCTTCAAGATTCGGTGTTCGATTTGATTGATGCGGACAAAATTCATTTTGCCTCTGGCGGTGCGCTGACTCTATCACAGGCCAAGATGGATACTGTCCTGCCCAACTTTGAGAAGTACAGTGAGAAGGTTATGTTGCGGCCGCAGGATATGTCTAACAATCCTGAGATCATTCGCCGTCTCGGCTTAATTACGATCAACACTGCACTTGAAGTTGATATTTACGGTAACGTAAATTCAACACATGTAATGGGAAGTAAAATGATGAATGGAATCGGCGGTTCAGGCGATTTTACACGCAATGCACGTATCAGTATTTTTGTGACGAAGTCTGTGGCAAAAAACGGCTGTATTTCAAGTATTGTTCCGTTCGCTTCCCATATCGATCATACAGCACATGATGCGATGGTGATTGTTACAGAACATGGCGTAGCCGATCTAAGAGGCTTAAGTCCACGAGAGCGTGCTGAGAAGCTCATTACAAACTGTGCCGATCCTTCTTATCGAGAGCAATTGTACGCTTACTTTACAGAAGCATGTGGGCGCGGTGGATATACGCCGCATGTTATTGAGAAGGCGTTGTCTTGGCATACACGCTTTGCTAAGGAAGGAACCATGCGTGAACAGATCACCGAAGCTTCTGTACACTAGCGACCACGGTTTTCCCGGCTGTGACCGGGCAATTTCCCGCTGTTTCAGCGCACCACAAAAGTTTTAAAACCGGAGTAAAACTCTGCTTTGTGTCCGTTTATTGTATTTTATCCAAAAACGTGCGTATGCAAGTGTAAACTCTGTTATCGTATTATTTGTAAAACATTTAAAAACACAGTATATTCATTCTTTCTCCCCAACTAATCGCATGACATAGAGATGGCGTACGCAGATCATTCTGACGTACGCCATCTTCGTTATCATACATTATTTTGTTTTAGCAACAAGCTTCTCAAGGCCGCCCATGTATGGACGCAGCGGTTCAGGAATCAGCACGCTGCCGTCCTCTTGCTGGCAGTTTTCTAAAATGGCCGCCATTGTGCGACCAATCGCAAGTCCTGACCCATTCAACGTATGGACGAATTCAGGCTTTGCTTTTGTATCGCGACGGAAGCGGATGCCTGCACGACGCGCCTGGAAGTCTTCGAAATTACTGCAGCTTGAAATCTCACGGTACGTATCATAGCTTGGCAGCCATACTTCGATGTCGTACTTCTTCGCTGCTGTAAAGCCCAGATCAGCCGTACACATGCTTAACACACGGTAGGGCAATCCAAGGATCTGCAGCACCTTCTCCGCATTGTTTACGAGGCTCTCCAGCTCGTCATATGATGTCTCAGGAGCTACGAACTTGACCAGCTCAACTTTATTGAATTGGTGCTGGCGAATTAACCCACGCGTATCACGTCCGGCAGACCCAGCTTCAGAGCGGAAACAAGCGCTGTAAGCCGCATAGCGGATTGGCAGGATATCCATCGGCATAATCTCATCGCGGTGATAGTTCGTGACCGGTACTTCTGCAGTTGGGATAAGGAAGTACTCCGTATCGGCAAGCTTAAAGGCATCTTCTTCGAATTTAGGAAGCTGGCCTGTACCCGTCATGCTTTCACGGTTCACAATATAAGGCGGCAGGATTTCTTCATAGTTGTGCTCCCCTGTATGCAAATCGAGCATGAAGTTGATCAATGCCCGCTCAAGACGCGCACCCATGCCTTTATAGAATACGAAACGGCTGCCCGTAACCTTTGCGGCGGCTTCAAAATCTACGATACCAAGCTCAGCTGCAATCTCCCAGTGCGGCTTCGGCTCAAAAGAGAAGGACGGTGTTTCACCCCAGTGACGGATCGGCACATTGTCATCTTCGCTCTCACCGATCGGCACACTTTCATGCGGCACATTCGGGATTCCAAGCATAATCTGGGAGATCTCTTCTTCCAGTACGCGGATTTGTTCATCGTATTCTTTAATTTTCGCTGATACCTCTTTCATTTCCGCGATGCGATCATCAGCGTTTTGCTTTTCTTTTTTCATGCGCGCGATTTCTTCGGAGACGACATTGCGCTTATTTTTCAACTGCTCACTCTCGGCCAGCAGCGCACGGCGCTTGACGTCCAGATCGGCGAATTTGTCAATTTCGTTCAATTTTTCTCCACGCGTCTCGAGCGCTTTTTTAATCGCGTCGAAATCATTGCGCAGACGTTTTACATCTAACATGCGTATCTCCTCCTGAATAAAGCGTTAAAAAAACAAAAAAATCCCATCCCACTTAAGGGACGAGATTTGAATACCCGTGTTGCCACCCTACTTCAGCATAAGAAGCCCTCTATCGCTTCTGTATGCCCTCTGACACATGATAACGGTGTGATACCGGCCCGGCTCTTCGCCGGCGGCTCTGAGATGGATTTCAGCGGTCTGATCGTTCGGTTCGCACCTTCCACCGACTCTCTGTACGGACAGCTCACGCTTACTTTTCTCTTCTTCGCCTTTATAACTGTAAAAACTATACTTTAACTTTACTATATCCAGAACCAATATGCAAAATGTATCTCCACATCCAAAAGAAAGAGGGACACCGAGCATGGTATCCCTCTCTAGTATTTCTTAGCTGAATAGGCCCTTAATCATGCTGCCCAGACTGCTGAAAATGTCTCCAATAAAGCCGAAGAAAGAGCGGGTAGCCAGACGAAGCCAGCCTGCTTCTTCTACTTCCTCTTTAGCGATTAGTGCGCCGCCGGCTTTTTGTTCGTCGATCGGACGAAGGAATTCATCTGCTTTTCCACCCGGCCCTACAATTTTGATAGAGCCAACAGGCTGTCCCTGTTTGATCGGGGCAGCTACCTGCTTAAACACCGCTTTCGGCTTATATGCGCCTTCTTCTCCAGCTTTGACAGGATAGCGTACATCTTGTCCAGCTACAGCTTCTACTTCTTTTGCCGTACCTTTATCGATCGCTACCATCTCTTGGCCCGGAATTTGGGCGCCTTTTGAGAGAAGAGGCTGCATTTTATAATTGCTAAAGCCATAATCAAGCATTTTGCTTGTCTCTGTAAAACGGCTCATGAATGATTTGGCACCCATCACGACGGTAATAAGACGTACACCGTTGCGCTCAGCTGTACCGGTAAAGCAGAAGCCTGCTGCATTCGTATGACCTGTCTTCAGTCCGTCTACGCCTTTGTATTCCTTCACAAGACCAGGAAGCATCCAGTTCCAGTTGGACATCTTAAGCGGACGACTGGTTCCTTCGCGGAAAGTTTGATGAGGGATTTTCGTCGTTTCCAGCAAACTTGGATGCTTTGCAATCAATTCTTTTGCTAAAATCGCCGAATCACGCGCAGACATCATATTATCTGTGCCATTTGAAGCGTCAGGAGCGAATTGCTTCAAATCCTCGATCGGCAGCCCCGTCGATGTCACGAACTGTGTTTGCGTCATGCCAAATTGCTTGGCGGCACTATTCATCATTTTTACGAACTCGCCTTCCGAACCTGCTATCGTTTTGGCAAGCATGACCGTAGCATCATTAGCAGAATAAATAGCCATGGCATCATAAAGCTCTTTTACCGTATGTACTTCGTTCTGGGCAAGCAGCACGCCCGATGTTCCAGACTTTCCTAGAAAAGCACCGTATTCATCAACTGTAACTTTTTGTTCCCATGTAATCTTCTTCTTCTCAATCGCATCAAGCACAAGATATTCCGTCATCATCTTGGACATACTGGCTGGAGGAAGAGCCTGATTTTCGTTATATTTGTACAGGATTTTTCCCGTGGTCGCCTCAATCATAATGGCTGATTTTACGTCCAACTGTAAGCCCGGGGTGGCTGCTTGGGCCGATCCGGTATTCATCGTAAGAAGAATGGGTACAAAGAACACCATAAACACAAGCAGTAAGGCAAGCGATTTCTTCATTGGTCTAGCAAGCGTTGACAACTTCCGCACCTCCACATAAATTACACAATACTTTTGATTCTACCATACAACATCAAAAAAGACAGGGAATATATTCCCTGTCTTATCAACTATTTTATGACAGCTTATATTTAGGAGAGCGAGTAATTCGGTGACTCTTTTGTAATCTGAACATCATGCGGATGACTCTCTTTTAATCCCGCATTAGTAATACGAATAAACTGCGCATTGTTTTTCAACTCTTCGATTGTCTTCGTACCGCAGTACCCCATACCTGCACGAAGTCCTCCAACCAGTTGATATACCGTGTCAATCAGCGGTCCTTTGTATGGTACACGGCCTTCAATTCCTTCAGGCACAAGCTTCTTATCGTCTTCTTTCTCCTGGAAGTAACGATCTTTACTTCCTTCCTTCATCGCACCGAGTGACCCCATGCCGCGATATACTTTGAAGCGGCGGCCTTGGTAAATTTCTGATTCTCCCGGACTTTCCTCACAGCCAGCGAACAGGCTTCCGATCATGACGACAGAAGCACCGGCTCCGATCGCCTTTGCGATATCTCCAGAGTATTTAATTCCGCCGTCAGCAATGAGCGGAATGTTATATTCCCTTGCTACAGAAGCGCAATCATAGATGGCGGTAATCTGTGGTACTCCGATTCCGGCTACGACACGAGTTGTACAGATTGAGCCGGGTCCGATTCCTACTTTAACAGCGGAAGCACCAGCTTCGATCAATTCGCGTGTCGCCTCCCCTGTGGCTACGTTGCCCGCTACGATTGTTAGATCGGGATATTTTGCGCGCACTTCTTTTACCGTATCAATAACACCTTTGGAATGGCCATGAGCCGTATCGATTACGAGGCAGTCAATTCCTGCTTGCACGAGTGCTTCCGCTCTCTCAAAGGTTTCTTTGGATACCCCAACAGCAGCGCCACATAGAAGTCTTCCATGTGCATCTTTGGCTGCATGGGGAAATTGGATCGCTTTTTCAATATCTTTGATTGTGATAAGACCTTTTAATTCATTGTTCTCATCAACAAGCGGCAGCTTTTCAATTTTATGACGCTGCAAAATTTCTTCAGCTTGCTTTAATGTTGTTCCTACCGGAGCAGTAACAAGTTCCTCTTTTGTCATGACTTCTGAAATTTGTACGGAGTAGTCATGAACGAAGCGAAGATCACGATTCGTTAAAATACCAACCAATTTATTGTTCTCATCAACGATCGGAACGCCAGAAATACGGAACTTCGCCATCAGTTTCTCCGCTTCAGAAACCGGATGAGAAGGCTGCAGCGAAAATGGATTGGTAATAACACCGCTCTCAGAGCGCTTCACACGGTCAACTTCTTCCGCCTGCTGCTCAATGGACATGTTCTTATGAATGATTCCCATGCCCCCCTGACGCGCCATAGCAATGGCTAAAGCCGCTTCTGTCACGGTGTCCATACCAGCGCTAATCAACGGAATATTGAGTTTTACACTTTCACTCAATTGTGTGGAAACATTAACATCACGCGGCAATATTTCGGATTTCCCTGGAATGAGCAAAACATCATCAAATGTTAAACCTTCTTTACTGAATTTATTTTCCCACACGAGTAATACCTTCCTTCTCCATTAGTTTGTTTGTCGTGTAATTATATTATCGAAAGTTTAACAACCCCTTATTTTAATGTCAAGAATTCATTAATATTGTTCGGCTTTTCAGTAAACAATAAGATAAATTAAGCGTTTTCAGTACCATTTTTTATCTTTTAACGAATAATCAAACGAAAAAGGTGAGCGGAGTGTATCGGACGGTCCATACTATAATGTGCGAAAATCCAACGAAAAAAATGTGGGATAGCTATTTATATTTTGAAAGCGAGCCAACGACAAAAGCATTTCTTCAGAAAACATACGAAGAACAAGGAATCCCAAAAGCTAATATATATGCATTCCAGAACGCTTCAAAAGTTATCTATAATTTAAAGCAGGCAAGACAATATTATTTTCTAGCCGATCAAAGCGATATTTTGGTACAGCCGCTCCTTTTGTATTATGGGATGGTCAGTTTGCTCAAAGCATACGTGCTCACACGCGATCCGGATTATCCTTCTACCACCCGTATACTTCAGCATGGAATAACGAGCCGTAAAATCAAAAAGAATTATTATTCGCTTGCAGAAGATGAGGTGAAGGTGCAAAAAGAAGGGCTGCTGCCCCACCTCTACACCTTTTTGAGTAACGAAGGCCTTAGTGACAAGTATCGGCTGCAGAACTTATTAGCAGTCATCCCAGAGCTACAGATGCCTTATCAGAGATTGTATAAGCATACATCTTTACTGCCGATTTCTTTGTCAGCTCACAGGAATTTTGAACAATTATGCACCATTTTTTATCTTCCAGATTATGTACTAGATCAAACCCACTTAACGTATAACGGATTTATTCATTATTTAAACCGCTACAATAAAAAGAATGCTTTTTTTTCCGCTTCCTCTATTGAAGCTCCACGTGGAATTTTACGCTTAGAGTGGCACCATCCCCGTTCCATTCATGTTACAGAAAGCGGAGATGGATTTGAAAACTCACTTTTTCTTTATGATTATAAAGGAAATTTTTTCTATAAAACAAAAATAGAGCAGGAACAGAATATACCAGAAGTAGTCAATCATTATATGGTGATGTATGTGCTTGGAATGCTTTGCCGATATGAAACAGAGCGGTGGGGCGAGATTGTATTTTCCTTTATGTCTGAAGATATGTATATGATCCAGGAGTTTTTATCATTATCAGCCCGTAAATTTCCGAATCTTGTATATGATTTGCTCCTAAAAGAACGGCATATTTTTCATACGGAATAAACAACAAAAACCCCGCGTCCAAAAATTTGGACGCGGGGTTTTATCTTATACCCTGAAAACTGGATGGAAGAAAAATGACGCGTAAAGGAATCTTTGATTTTTGGTTAAGCCCTCGACCGAT